>JBGSWX010000431.1:0-12951 GCA_041751695.1 Burkholderiaceae bacterium
CCGCGCTTTTTCATGCGTGCGCACAGGATGTCGCCAAAAATGCCGGCGTCAGTCACGCCCAGTGCATCGACCACCACCAGGCAGCCTGTGGGCATTTGCTCGATTGCAGCGCGCGTGGAGATGGGCGCACTCCATGACTCGGGCGTGGCGAGGTCTTCTCGCGCGGGTACAAAGCGCAGCGTGAACGCGCGCCCGACCACGCGTGTTTGCCCCGGACGCAGCGATCGTGATCCGCGCATCCAGACATTGCGCAGCCCTTTTTTGAGCAGCACGGTGGTGAGCGTTGCGGTTGTCACGCCCGACAGCGCGCGCGCGGCAGCCGCGTCCAGCGGCAGGGGTTCAGTGCCCATCAGTGTCTCCTGTGGAATCAATGCGATCTTAGCGACCGCACTGCGCGACCGCATTGCGGCGAGGCGCTGAGGCTTCTAAGCTACTTGCTGCAGTCGAAGGGACATCCCGCGCGGCGCAAATAGAACATGTACAGCGGAGCTCAGAAAATTTTTTGTTGCCCACGGCGCCGCACATTTACTCATAACAGGAGACATTGACCATGGCCAAAGCGCTTTCAATCCATCCGGAGGTCGATCAGGGCCTCAAATCCGCCGCCGCAAGTTTCGCTGGCGGTACATTGCAGTGCCATTGCTCCGACAAGAAGGTCACGGTAACGATTGGCGGCCAGTGCGCACACAACCACGTTTGCGGTTGCACGAAGTGCTGGAAGCCGAGCGGGGCGCTGTTTTCGCAGGTCGCCGTCGTGCCGCGCGACAAGCTGAGCGTGACCGCGAATCAGGACAAGCTGAAGGTGGTCGATGAGAGCGCCACTATCAAGCGGCACGCCTGCAAGGAATGCGGCGTGCACATGTACGGGCGCATCGAGAACAAGAATCATCCACTGTTCGGCGTGGACTTCTTTCATACTGAACTGTCGCGCGATCGTGGGTGGGCGCCGCCGGAGTTCGCCGCGTTTGTTTCCTCGATCATCGAGTCGGGCTTCGATCCCGCCAGCATGAGCACCGTCCGGTCTCGGCTGAAGGAGCTTGGCCTGGAACCCTATGACTGCCTGTCGCCGCCGCTGATGGATGTAATTGCCACGCATGCCGCGAAAGCATCGGGAGTGCTTGGCGGCAGAGCGAACGCATAAAGCGCGCGCACCGCGATTCGCAAACGGTCACGTGGATGCAATGACGCCACCGAGCGTGATGCCACCTGTGCCTCACTCACTCACTCGACTGCAGGTAGCGACGCGCGCGATGAACGCGAGCAGTTACCTGCGGTCGGGTGTCGGACTTACGCTGCCCGTTTGATGGCCCTGACGTTTGCACTGATGGCGCCGCGTGGCCGGTATGTGCGCCCATCCAGCCGCCGCACCTGATTCTTTTCATGGCACAGATAACGCGCCCCCATGGCTTCCCGCAGTTCCCTGGCTCGCTGCTGAATACGATCAAGCCGCTCGGTATGCGTCTCGACCTTCACAATTTCCACCTGCTGCGGCGTTATCCAGTCCTGAATTTGAGCACTCATGGCCGGTTTGAATATCACGGTTAGATCTCCTTGGTCTGTCCAGGGTCAAGATGACCACACGACCGCTCCGGTTTCAATCAGGAACAATGCGCATAACGTCCAAAAGCAGCGACCACTTGTCGGATGACAGTCGCGTGAAATCCGTTGCCGCTGTGACAGTGAAGTAAAAATGCAGCTCCGCAACAAGTGAGCGCTAACGCATTCGGTCGCTCGCAAACGCGCGCCGGAGCACGGTTTGTTGTTTTTTTGCGCAGCGTGACCGGTGCGGTGAGGCTTCGCATAGCCATCGCATAATGGCCGATGGTCGTTCATGTCGTAGACGGAACCTACGAGCTGTTTCGGCACTTCTACGGTCTGCGCCGCTTCAACAAGGGGCAGGACCGTCCCTATGGCGCGGTCATCGGCGTGCTCAATACGGCGCTGGAAATGATCGAAGGCGGCGCCGTGCACATCGGCGTCGCGACGGATCACGTGATCGAGTCGTTTCGCAACGACCTCTGGCCTGGTTACAAAACGGGCGCCGGCATCGAGCGAGCCCTTCGCGCGCAATTTCACCCGCTCGAACAGGCACTGTCTGCGATGGGCGTGGTCGTGTGGCCGATGATCGAGTTGGAGGCCGACGATGCGCTGGCGTCGGCCGCGAGGATTGCTTCCGAAGCTGCGCGCGTCGAGAAGGTTTGCATCTGGACGCCCGACAAAGACCTGGCGCAGTGCGTGCGCGAGGATCGCGTCGTGCAAATCGATCGCAAAGGAAAGCAGATTCGCGACGCAGAAGGCGTGCGCAAGAAATTTGGCGTTGTCCCGAATTTGATTCCCGACTATCTGGCGTTGGTGGGCGACGCCGCGGATGGATATCCGGGCATTGCGGGAATCGGCGCCGTCTCCGCAGCTCGATTGTTGAACAAGCACGGTGCAATCGAGGATTTTCCAGGTGCGGTACTTGGCGATCGACGAGAACAGGCGTTGCTGTTCAAGGACCTTGCGACGCTGAGGACCGACGCAACCTTGTTCACCAATGTGGACGATCTGCAGTGGAACGGCCCGACCGCCGAATTTCGTTCGTGGACGGAGCGCATGCAAGCAGGCAGCCTGCTTGATCGTTGTCTCAAGGTGCATCAAGCGTTGAATTGAAGATCGCCACCTTCAACATCAACAACGTCAACCGGCGGCTGCCCAACCTGTTGACCTGGCTCGAGGCGGCGCAACCGGACGTTGTGTGCCTGCAAGAACTCAAGGCGGCCGATCGCGAGTTTCCGATTGCGGAGATTGAATCTGCTGGCTACGGCGCTGCGTGGCGCGGCCAGCAAACCTGGAATGGCGTGGCGATCCTCGCGCGCGACATGCAACCGGTGGTCACGCATCGAACGTTGCCCGGCGATGCGAGCGACTCGCAAAGCCGTTACCTCGAGGCGGCCATCGACGGGGTGTTGATCGCCTGCATCTACGCACCGAACGGCAACCCGCAGCCGGGACCGAAGTTCGACTACAAGCTGGCGTGGCTCGATCGGTTGATCCAACACGCTCGCGGTTTGATCGAGGCCGATGTGCCCGTCGTGCTTGCGGGGGACTACAACGTCGTGCCGACGCCGGCTGACATTTATGCCACGCGGTCGTGGGACAAAGATGCGCTGGTGCAGCCTGCGAGCCGTGAGCGTTTTGGTCGACTGATCGAGCAAGGATGGATCGATGCAATCCGTTCGCTGCGTCCGAACGAACCGATGTACACGTTCTGGGATTACAAGCGCGGCCGCTGGGGGCGCGATGCCGGACTGCGCATCGACCACTTGCTGATCAGCCCGGCTCTATCGGCCCGTATCTCGGACGCCGGCGTCGATAAGGTGATCCGCGGAGAGGAAGGGGCAAGTGATCACGCACCCGCGTGGGTCGTGCTGAAACCACCGCGCAAGAAAAAGTCACCGCGCAGTGATCCAGGCGGCCAACGCGTCCAGCATTGAGTCGAGCACTTCCTTGTCGGTGTGTCCGCTGCGCGCGCGCACGTGAAAGGAATGATCGGCATCGTCAAACAACTGCAGCGTGGCGAGCTCGCCCAGGGCCTCAGTCACCGTACGGACCAGCGCAACGTCGGCGAGTTCGTCGCGTGTTCCCTGCAGAAAAAGCATCGGGCAGCGAATTTGCGACAAATGCGCGGCGCGCTCCTGCGACGGCTGCTTGGCGGGATGAAGCGGAAACCCAAAAAATATGAGGCCACGTACATTGGCCAGCGATACCGCGGCTTGCGCCTGCGACGTCATCCGGCCGCCGAAAGACTTTCCTCCCGCAAAGAGGGGGACGCCGGGCATCAGTTCGGCCGCGGTCGCGACTGCCGCGCGTACCGTTGCATGTGCAAGCTTGGGCGAGTCGGGGCGTTTTGAGCCGCGCTCCATGAATGGAAATTGATAGCGCAGCGTCGCGATTTCACGTTCGGCCATCCCGACGGACGCGGCCGCCATGAAGGCGTGATTCATCCCTGCGCCCGCACCATGTGCGAACACGAAGCAAGCGCGAGAATGCTTCGGCCGGCAGAGCAGTGCGGAGACGGTTTCGTTTTCGGAAACTCGAATGGTGCAAGGGTCAGTGCTCGGAGCTAGCATTGGCAACGTAGTCAAGGGAGGATGTATGCGCCGCTCGCTGCAACTGTGTCTTGTATTTCTGGCGTGCTCGCTGGCTTCAGCCGCGGTGCATGCGCAGTACCCGGACAAAACTATCACGATCGTCGTTCCGTTCCCGCCGGGCGGCGTGGCAGACACGGTGGCGCGACCGGTGGCCGAGGCGCTGTCGCGAGAGTTGAAGCAGCCGGTCGTGATCGATAACAAGAGCGGCGCCGGCGGTGCAGTCGGCATCGGCCATGCCGCGCGTGCGGCGGGCGACGGCTACACGCTGCTGTTGAGCTTGTCGTCGATCTCGATCCTGCCCGAGGCCGACAAGATTCTCGAACGCAAGCCGCTGTTCCAGCTCGATCAGTTCAAGCCGATCGGGCGCATCACCGCCGACCCGACGGTCCTTGTCGTGCGCGCGGATTCGCCTTGGCGCACGCTCGAAGATTTCGTCGCCGACGCGCGGCGCAAACCTGCCGCGTACAACTATGGCAGCTCGGGCAACTACGGGACGATGCACGTGCCGATGGAGATGTTGAAGTCCGCGGCCGACTTTCGAATGATCCACATTCCGTACGCCGGCGCAGGGCCTGCGGTGATTGCATTGCTCGGCGGTCATGTCGACGCGATCTCGAGCGGCCCGGCGAGCGTGGTGCAACACATTCGCGCCGGACGGCTGCGCGCGCTCGCGCACTGGGGCGATGCGCCGTTGGTGACCCTGCCGGGCGTGCCAAGCCTGAAAGAGCGCGGATACAACGTGCAGTTCGCTCAATGGTCGGCGCTCTTCGCACCCGCCTCGACGCCGGACGCGGTGATCGAAAAGCTGCGCACGACGCTGCGGAAATTGATGAGCGATCCAGCATTGCAACAAACGATATTGAATGCTGGCAGCCCGATCGAGTACATGGACGCGCCGCAATTTTCTGCGTATTGGAAAGCGGACGCGCAGGTGATGACCGAGGCGGTGAAGCGCATCGGCAAACTCGAATGATGCGCTCGGCTAGAGCTGATCTTCCGGAATAAACGGGGCGAGCAAAAAATTCTTCAGCCGCAAGTAGAACGTTGAGTCGGGCTCCTCCAACAGCACGACTTCCTTCTCGTCGTCCGTCGTCAGCCACTCGAGGCTTCGCTTGTCGGAACGCAAGCGCACGCGGTAGGCGCTCTGCAGTTTGCTGATGTGGATGATGCGCAGCACTTCCTTCGCGAGATCGGGGCTGTCGACGATCATGCCGAGCTCGGTGTTCTTGGTGGCCGAGCGAGGGTCGAGATTCATCGAGCCGATAAAGACCAACGAGCGATCGATCACGGCGGTCTTCGCATGCAGGCGACCCGTCGACGATCCGAGAAAGCCGAGCCGCCGGTTGCGCTGGGTGCGCGTCGGGCTCAACTCGTAAAGGTCGACTCCCGCGTTGAGCATCGCCACGCGGTAGCGCGAATAGCCGGTGTGCACGAGCGGCTCGTCGGTGGCCGCCAGCGAATTAGTGAGGATCGTGACCTTGACCTTGCGTTTGGCCAATTCATCAAACGCTGCAACGCCCATCGAACCCGGAATCAGGTAGGGCGAGACGATCGCCACTTCACTGCCGGCCGCGATCACGCGGTCCATCACGTTCATCGCGACGCTCATCTCGCGCGCCTTGGCGTCGGTCATCGCGGTGACCTTGGCGGGCGGATCGGCGAACGCGACGGCCGACGCCCAGATCAAGCCCAGGCGCCCAGCGTCGAGGTCTTCGCTGATCGCGCCGTAGCCGAGGAAGTCGACGGGCGGCAACACGAGCGACATCATTTGATCGCCGTCGTTGACCAGATGATCGAATCGCTCGCGCAGCACCGCGCGATCAACGCCGGCGTCGATGATCGTCTCGACCGGATAGACGTACGGGCTGTTCCAGTACGTATCGAAGATGGTTGCGAACTGCGGCACGATCGCGCCGACGACGAACGCATCCATGTCGACAAAGTTCGCGCCCATGCTGCGCATGAAATATTCATCGGCAACATTGCGTCCGCCGGCGACGACGATGGCGCCGTCGGCGATAAACAGCTTGTTGTGCATCCGGTGATTGAGCCGGCCGAAGTCGAACAACGACGCGGCGTACTTGCTGACGATGCCCGTTCGCCCGCAGCAAAACGGATTGAACAGCCGTACCTCGACGTGGGGAAATGCGGCGAGGCCCGAGAACAGCGCATCGCCACCGACCGTGTACAGATCGTCGACCAGCAGGCGCACGCGCACGCCGCGCGCCGCGGCGTCGCGCAGGTGGCGCAGCAACAGGCGACCGGTGTTGTCGTTATGGATGTGGTAGTACTGGACGTCGAGCGTGTGCCGCGCGCGGCGCGCAAGCTCGAGGCGCGCATCGAGCGAGAACACGCCGAGCGGCATCAGACGGAAGCCCGATAATTCGGGCGACGGGCTCGACACCGCCGCGATCCGCACCAGCGCACTGTCGGGCGAGGGAGGGTGCGCGGCAGAATGGGGAAGATCCGGCCGCAGCGGAAGCGTGCCGCAGCCGGCGAGCACGAACACGGTAATCAGTGTAAGAAGCGTTGGGTGCGCAACGACTGCCAAAGCCTTGCGCGCAACCGCTGCACCCGCAAGAATCCGCAGCACCTGCTGCGCTTGCATTGCAAAGGACTTCGACATGGCTCGCTTCCTGGCTTGCGCCTCACTCGTGCTCGCGTTCTGCCTTCCGGCGCGCGCTGCGCTCGACATCGGCGATGATGCGCCGGACTTCACCGCGTCGGCCGCGCTCGGCGGAACAATCTACAAGTTTTCGCTGGCCGAATCACTGAAGAAAGGCCCGGTGGTGCTGTATTTTTTTCCCGCGGCGTTTTCCGAGGGCTGTTCGATTGAGGCGCACGAGTTCGCCGCAGCGATCCCGCGCTTCGCAGCACTCGGTGCATCGGTCGTCGGCGTCTCGGCCGATGACATCCAGGCGCTGGCTAAATTCTCGGTCCAGGCGTGCCAAAGCAAATTCCCGGTCGCGTCGGACCCGGCCATGAGCGTGATCAAGTCGTACGACGCCGTCATGAAGACGCGCCCGGACTACGCGAACCGCATCACGTACGTCATCGCGCCGGGTGGCAAGGTCGTCTATCACTACATGAGCCTAAACCCGACGCGGCACGTCGAGCGGACGCTTGAGGCGTTGCGCAGTTGGGCGGAGACCAAGTCGAAATAGGTTACGGTGATTCACATACGGGCCATGTGCTGGCGAATGACAGCCTCGAAGTCCGTATCGCTTGGGAATCCGAGGGCGCGTGCCCTGGACGCGTTCAACTCACCTGGCCAGGTGGATACGAGGCGTTCGATGCGCGGATCGCTTTCCCAGCGGATTCGTTTGGCTACTTCCGAGCCAGCCACTCGCTCGAGGGCTGCGACCATCTCGGCGACCGTGATGGACAGCCCCGGCAGATTGATGAGTCGATTTGTTCCGAGGTCGTCCGCTGTCATATCGTGACCAAACAGCAGCGCATCGATCACGGTTTGCGGAGACAGCAGCCACAGACGCGTACTCGCGTTGACCGGGCAAACTGCCGGCTCACCGTTCAGTGGCTCGCGAATGATGCCGCTGGCGAATGAAGACGCGGCAGCGTTCGGGCGTCCCGGCCGCACACAGATCGTCGGCAACCGCAACACGCGGCCGTCGATAAAGCCTCTGCGGGTGTAATCACTGAAGAAGAGTTCCACCACGGCTTTCTGCATTCCGTACGACGACTGCGGCGTTAGCGCGGTTGTGTCGAGCACCATCGCAGGCAAGTCGCCTCCATAGACCGCGACCGAGCTGGCAAAGACGATCTTCGGGCAGTGACCGAGTCCGCGGCAGACTTCGAGCAGCCGCCGTGACGCGTCGACGTTGATCCGCATCCCCAGGTCGAAGTCTGCTTCGGCCTGACCGCTGACGATGGCCGCAAGATGAAAGATCGACGCGGTATCCATATCGATTGCAGTCGTCAAGAAATCTGGATCGCCGATATCGCCGACGACTTGTCGAACACGCCGGTCTGCAAGCGGCGAACCCTGGACGACATCGACCAGGACGAGTTGATCGATAGTGCGCTCACTGTTGTCTGCGCCGCCATTCAGCATGCCACGCTCCAGCAGCCTCGCGGCCAGGCGTCGCCCGAGGAATCCCGCGCCTCCGGTGATGAGCACTTTCATCAGCTGGTTTCTTCTGACAGACGCCGCATCCACCCCAAACCTTCTTCTGTCCCGTTCCGCGGGCGGTACTCACACCCGACCCAGCCGGCATAACCCACCGCGTCCAGCAGGCGAAGCAGATTGACGTAGTTGACTTCGCCCTCGTCGGGTTCATGGCGGTCGGGAACGCCGGCGATCTGCACGTGCCCGATGTTGTCGAAGTACTTCTTGAACTTCATCACGAGATCGCCTTCGACGATCTGCGCGTGATAAAAATCCATCTGCACCTTGAGGTTGGGTTCGTCCACTTCTTTGACGATCGCGTGGGCGTCTGCCTGCGTGTTGAGGAAGTAGCCGGGGAAATCGCGCGGATTGATCGGTTCAATCAGCAACGTGCGCTTGCTCTTGGCAAGTTCTCGCGCGGCAAATCGGAGGTTGTCGATGTACACCGCTCGGTGGGTTGCTCGATCGCCTCCCGCCGGAACGAGCCCGCACATCGCGTGCAGCGTCGGCGTCGAGGTCGCTTCGGCATACTCCAGCGCATGTGTCACCGCATCGCGAAAATCTCGCTCCCGGCCGGGGAGTGAGGCCAACCCCCGCTCGCCGGCCGCGAAATCGCCGGGCCACAGATTGAGTCCACGGTTCTGCAGCCCGCTGTCATTCAGCCACTTGGCAATATCGCGCGGCGCGTGGTCGTACGGAAACAAAAGCTCCACCGCCTTGAAACCGTTGCGTGCCGCGGCCGCAAACCGCTGTTCGAGCGGGAGCTCCGTAAACATCATCCCGAGGTTGGCGGCGAATTTCGGCATCGATCTAATGCTTAAGTGCAAAGACCGAACGCAGCTCGGCGATCTGCGCTTCGGTCAAGGTGCGAACCGGCGCATCGCGTAACAACAGAAACAGTTTGGCAGTTTCTTCGAGCTCCTCGGTCGCGTAGACCGCTGCTTCGAGAGAAGCGGCCGAGACGATCGGCCCGTGATTGGCCAGCAGCAACGCCGAGTGCGTGCGTGCCAGCTCACGTATCGCTTCAGCGAGAGCAACATCACCGGGGCGATGGTAAGGAACCAGAGGTAACCGTCCGACCTTCATGACGAAGTAAGCCGTCAACGGCGGCAGACAGTTCTGAGGGTCGAGGCCATCCATGCAAGACACCGCCGCCGAATATGTTGCGTGCAGATGAACGATCGCATTGGCGCTGACGCGCTCGCCGTACATCACGCGATGCAGAAACGCCTCCTTCGAAGGCGGGTCTCCACTGAGCAGCTTTCCATTCCAATCCAGCTTCGACAGCCGCGCTGGATCGAGCTGGCCCAAACACGAATCCGTCGGCGTCAACAACCAGCCATCGTCGAGACGCGCACTGATGTTGCCGCTGCTGCCGGCTGCCAGCCCGCGGTCGAACAGCGAACGCCCGTGAAGGACGATGCGTTCCCGCAGGACGTGCTCTATTTCGTTGGTGCTCATGATGGCGGCGCCAACGCGTCCCATGCCTTTAGAAAGAAATCAGAACTGCCGAAATTACCTGATTTCAACGCGAGCGCCAGCGCTCGCCCCTTTGGTTGCTCCAACATCGTCGTCGTCCACGGCACGCCGGGATCGATCTCGCGGCCGATCGCCAGTCTTTTCACGCCGAGAGCATGAAGCACAGCGCCCGAGGTCTCGCCTCCTGCGACTATCAATTGGCTGACGCCCAGCTCCACAAGCCCGGCGGCGATCGCTGCGAGTGCGTGTTCGACCAGTGCCGCTGATTTCTCGACGCCTAAAGCGCACTGAGTGCGCTTCACGTCCTCAGGTGCCGCCGTCGCATAGATCAGGATTGGCTCGCTACCGATGAGGCCAGCGGCCCACTTCAGCGCGGTGCCGATGACGTCTTGTCCATTCGCGAGGTCAAGAGGATCGATGCGAAACGACGGGCGCTGCGCGCGCATGACATCAACCTGATTTCGCGTTGCATTCGAACAGCTTCCGGCGACGACCGCCTTGAAGCCATCGGTGATCGGCACTCTTTTCGCCGCAGTGGGAGCGCTCAATGATCCCGACTGCCTGAAATTTTGCGGCAGGCCCTGCGCCAAGCCCGACCCGCCTGTTATCAAAGACAAGTTCGCCGACGCGGCCGCGATCTCTTTGAGGTCATCGTCGGAAATTGCATCGACGATCGCAAATCCGCAACCTTCGCGGCGAAGAAGCGCGAAGCGCTCGGCGAGCGCACTTGCGCCGACGCTTACGACCGCGTGATCCACCAGCCCAACCTTGCGCTGTGTCTGCTGCTGCAGAACGCGCACCAGATTCGCGTCTGTCATCGGTGTCAGCGGATGATGCTGCATCCCGCTCTCATTCAACAAAACACCGCCGACGAACAGATAGCCTTGATAAATCGTGCGGCGTGTCGCGGGAAACGCTGGACACGCGATCGTGAAATCTGTAGCGAGCGCGTCCATCAACGCGTCGGCAACCGGCCCGATGTTGCCCCGCGAAGTCGAGTCGAACGTCGAGCAGTATTTGAAGTAATGCTGAACGCAACCGGCGGCTTGGAACCACCGCAGCGCCGCGAGCGATTCCGCCACTGCTTGCTCGACTGGACTTGTCCGCGATTTCAGAGCGACGACCACGGCATCTGCTTCTTCGGGCCATGGCCCGTCAGGCACGCCGATTATCTGCACCGTTCGCATGCCATTGTTGACCAGGATTCCGGCCAAATCCGTGCCGCCCGTCAAGTCATCGGCGATGCAACCAAGAAGAGCGGGCATTGGCGTTCGACCGTAGGTACGAGGGTTACGACTCAGTTTTAAGGCGCAAACCGCAGTCTGTTCGTCTCAACGTAGGCTCCGCGCGAGATGTCGAGGTGGGCGACGCAAAGATCGATGAGCCCTTTGCGGTCGGAGTCGCGGATCGCTTTGAGCATAGCCCGATGCTCGCGTTGAGCATTGCGGAAGTACTCGGGTCTTACGATTGCGTACGACCAGACGACATGTGTTTTCTTTCGAAAGTCATCGATCGCCGATGCCAAATAAGGATTGCCGCACGCAGCGAATAGGGCCATGTGGAAATCGAAGTTGGCGCGGAACACGGCTTTGGCGTCGCCCGCCTGCACCGCGCGGTCATGCCCGCGCTGAGCGGTCACGACGGCCAGTAAATCTACTTTTGGCATCGGCAGCGGGATTTGCGCTACCGCGGCGCGCTCCAGGATCGCTCGGACTGCATAGATTTGCGTCACGTCGTCCAGCGTTAGTTGGCGAACTGCAGCGCCGCGATTGCGCTTGCGCTCTACTAGGCCGAAGCGTTCAAGCTCGATGAACGCCTGCCGCAGCACGTGCCGCTTTGTATCCAGCCGGTCTGCAAGATCTTCTTCGATCAATCGCGCGCCGGGTGCGAGCCGTCCGAGCACGATATCTTCCTGCAATACGGCGACCGCGCGTTCCAATGGATCAATCATGTCGGACATGTTCATCGCGCTATGTCAGCAGGCGCCAACGAGTACGCGTCTTCGACCAACGCCAGCGTTTGCAGATTGTCTTCGGCACTCGTTTCAAACGCGGCCCCGGACGATAGCGCCGCGACGAAGTGACTGATCGCGCCAAGATAGCTCGCGCTGTAAGCAGTTTCGGCATCGATGGCGATCGTCTCATCGCGCGGGCCTGCGAGCGATACTTGGTCCTGGGCAAAGTAAGCAGCCCCGCGCCTGCCGATCAGCTCGAATTGATCGAGCGGCCGGCTGGCCGTGCCGGCCGCGACGAGGCTGCCGTCGACTACCGCGTAACGTGTTTCGTTCTGCAGAACGATAATCGCGTGATCCTCGCCCCGAACTGCCGCGCAGCTTCTGCCCGCGCAGGCCGCCTTGACCTTTAACGGGCCCATCAGCCAGCGCACGACGTCGAGATGGTGAATCAAGAGTTCGCCGATCAGCAGCCGCGGCAACGTGGCGAAGAATCCCTGGCGCTCGAGCTGCGCGAAGCGTCCGTTCTCATCCGGCAGCAAGCCGGACGATCTGACTCGCATCGAACACGACACCGGTTCTCCCAGCGTGCCGTCATCAAGCCAGTGCCGAATCTGCCGGTAGTGCGGACGAAAGCGCCAGTTTTCGTGCACCATCAGTCGCACACGCGCAGCCACATCGGTGACGATCGCTTGCGCCTCTCCCAAACTTGCCGCGAGCGGCTTCTGACAAAGAATGTGAACGCCGCCATCGGCGGCAAGCCGGCACAGCGCGCCGTGCACTTCAACCGGCGCCGCAATGTCGATGGCGTCGGGCCGAGTGGCGGCCAGCATCTCGCCAGCATCGACGAAGACACGGGTGATACCGAACTCGCGCGCACGCGATTGGGCGCGCTCGCGTTCCGGATCGCAGATAGCCACGAGTTCAACATTTGCCAGCGACCTCCACGCGCCAAGATGAAATGCGCTGACCCAGCCTGCGCCGGCCACTGCAACACGCAAACGCGCGCTGGTCGCTGCCATCTAGAACACCCGGTTCGCCAACGGCTCGCCGCGATAAAACCGCTGCACGTTGGCGAACAGCGCGCGCATCTTGGTCGTCAACGCGTCGCGCGTGCCCGCCGAGATGTGCGGTGTCAGCACGACATTGTTGAACCGCGCAAGCGCGTGTTGCGCCGGCAACGGTTCGGTTTCGAACACATCGAGCGCCGCGCCCGCCAGGCGGCCCGACTCGAGTGCTGCGACGAGCGCGGGCTCGTCGAT
>JBGSWX010000432.1:0-6841 GCA_041751695.1 Burkholderiaceae bacterium
AATCGCTTTGCCGCCCAGCCGCTGCACCGCGACCGCGGCATTGGCGCCCATGCCGCCGCCGGTCTCGACGAAATCATTCGCGGCGATCTTGGCCGATGGTGGTTTGACTTCGTCGATCAAAAAAATGTGATCGATCGTGGCAGAGCCGCCGACGCAGATGACGCTCGGTTGTGGGTGATTGCGCAAAAAAATGAAGGATCGGAATGCGGTCTCGTTAGCGTATACGATGCGGTCGCACCGCCATGACCAACGCCCCCGCGTCACTTTCGATCGACATCATTTCCGATGTCGTCTGCCCGTGGTGCTATATCGGCAAGCGCCGGCTCGAAGCCGCGCTCGCGCAGCGTGGCGGCGATGCTCAGCCGACCACGCGCTGGCTTGCATTTCAGTTGAATCCGGACATTCCTGCCGAAGGCGTCGATCGCCGCAGCTACCTCGAACGAAAATTCGGCGGGCCCGAGCGTGCCAGGGAAATTTACGGACGGATCGAAGCCGCCGGCAAAGAGGTTGGCATTGCCTTTGACTTCGAGCGCATCAAGCGCCAACCCAACACCGTCGATGCGCATCGCCTGCTGGCGTGGGCGCAGGATGCCGACCCGATCGCGGCCGACTCGCTCGTCGAGCGTTTGTTCCGTGCGTATTTCATCGACGGCATCGACATCGGCAACCTCGACGCGCTCGCAACGCTGGCCGGCGAGGCTGGCTTTGATGCGGCAACCGCGCGCGCGTGGCTCGCGTCCGACGCCGGCCGCACAGCGATCAGAGCCGAAGAACAACGCGCGCGCTCTCTCGGCGTGAGCGGCGTTCCGTTCTTCGTCTTCAATCAGCGCCTCGCCGTGTCGGGTGCGCAGCCGCCGGAAGTGTTGCTGGATGCGATGGAGCAGGCAGAGGCTGTGGTCGAATAGGCTCCGAGCGTCTGACTAAGGCCCCCGTAGCATTTCGAGGCGCAATGAACTGGTTCCCCTCCCTGTCTGTTTTTCTCAGCGGCGCGCTACTCGCGGCTCACGCCGTTGCGGGCAGTCCAACCGGCGCCGTTGTGAAGCGGTGTGGCTGGTTCTCAAACCCTACTCCCGCCAATGCCTGGCTGCTGGACCGAGAGGCTGAATGGACAATCGCCGTTCAAGGAGGCGCGCAGGCGGAGGGAGATTGGCCCACTTTCAAGCCATCGCAGTGGGTGAGCACCAATCGCAGCTATGGCTACGGTTGCGCATGCATGGACGTCGTTGCCGACGCCGAGAAACGCGAAATATCCGAGATCAAGTCCGCCCGCGCTCAGAACCCAGGGTATGCCGACGAGATCGTGCGTTGAAGGAACCGAGGAGAGCTTCTTGAACGTTACTGCTGTACAGGTGGACGGTCGCCTCGTCAGAGGACCGCACAAGGTCATCGCTTCTCAACCGGTGGTCATCGAGCAGGTTGGTCCGCCGGCTGTGCCGGGATTCAAAGCAATCGCCGGCGGCGTGGCAGCCGGCACGGCTGCGAACTACGCCTGGAAGGGATTTCAGGTCACCAATACGATCACTGCGGACGAGCTGGGGAAATTGTTGGTCAAGAACGGTCTTGCTCAAAAGCATGTGCCCACCGTGGCCGACGCCGCTCTAGAAGTCATTCGCTCCGAACCAACGAAGGTCTTGCTGGTTGCAGTGTCAGCCGCGGGCGCTGCCTGGGCCGCGCTCGCGGCCGGCAGCAAGTTCTTCGGCCTGCAAACCTCGACCCTTCAGCGATTGGCTGTCAGCCTCCTGGTGGCCGTGCTCGCCGCAGTCGCCTACTACTTTCTGCGTCAGCGTGGCTATCTTCAATAGTTACGGGGTCCACCAGTATCTGATCACGTGAAAGAAGATCGGCGCGGCGAAGACAACGGAGTCGAGGCGGTCGAGCATCCCGCCGTGGCCTTCGATCATGTGGCCCCAGTCCTTGACGCCGCGATCACGCTTGATCGCCGACATCACCAGGCCGCCGAAGAAGCCCATCAGGCAGATCGTGAAGGCGATCAGCGCCGCCTGCCACGGATTGAACGGCGTAATCCAGTACAACGCGGCGCCGAGCGCAGTTGCGCTCAGCACGCCGCCGATCAAGCCTTCCCATGTCTTCGACGGCGAAAGCTCGGGCGCGACCTTGCGCTTGCCCATCAGCTTGCCCCAGATGTATTGCAGCACGTCGCTGCCCTGAACCACGAGCACCAGGAACGCAATCAGCAGCAGGTGGCGGCCTTCATAGCCAGGAATGTTGAGCGTCAGCAAGGCAGGCACGTGGCTGATGCAGTAGACGCAGATCATCAAGCCCCACTGTACTTTTGACGTGCGCTCTAGAAAGCGCTTGGTATCGCCACCCAGCGCCGCCAGGATGGGCAGTATCAGGAACGCGTAAACGGGGATGAATATCGAATACAGCCCGTACCACTCGATCCATATCAGGAAGTACTGAGCGGGTAGCGCGATGAAGAACGCGGCTGCCATCGCATTGTGGTCTGCGCTTCTTGTGTAGGCGAGGCTGAGAAATTCGCGCAGCGCGTAGAAAGAAATCAGATAGAAGAGCACGAGCACGCCGGTCTTGCCGCAAATGAAGGCGAGCCCGATCGCAATCACCATCAGCCACCAGGCATTGATGCGGCTGACGAGGTTGTCGATGACCGCTTGCGGCTGGCCGCGGGCAATGCGCCATCTCAACAACGCAGCCACCGTGGACGCAAGCACGAGGATGCCGCCGATGCCGGCAAACAACAGCACCGTGTCACTCATCTGAGGTGTAGCGGACTGCACGGTTCAGTCGTCCCGTTCGTACTCAGGGCGCAAGGCGATCAACGCAGCGCGGGCCTGGTCGAGAAATGATTGCTTGTCTTCGGCCTTGGCGCCAGCACTGCCGGCAAGAGCCGCGCCGAACGTCACCGAGCATGCAATCGGCAGCGGAACGATCGCCCCTTTCGGCAGCACGCGGTGCACGTTGTTGATCCACACCGGGACCAATCGAGCGTGCGGGCAGCGGCGCGAAAGATGAAACAGGCCGCTCTTGAACGGGAGCACCACCTCGTCGGATTCGTTGCGCGTTCCTTCGGGGAAAAGAATCAGCGAATCGCCAGCCTCGAGCACCGCGGCCATCTGCGCGATCGGATCACGATCGGCGCTCGCGCCGCTGCGTTCGATCAGCACAGAACGAAACACGCCGCAGCCGATGAAGCGGCGCATCGCCGACGACAGCCAGTAGTCGGCGGCGGCCACGGGGCGAGTCAGCGGGCGCAGATCACGTGGCAACGACGTCCAGAGCAACACAAAATCGCCGTGGCTGCGATGGTTCGCGAAGTACACGGTGGGAGCAGCTTGCGGCGCACCGCTGATCCAGATGGCGCGCACGCCGGTCAGCGCACGAGCGAAACCGACGATCGATGCGGCGGCGAACTGGGTCAGCATGCGGGGATGACGTCTCGTTCGGCGCTGCTCATGCCGTCGCGCCTGAGGCTCCTGCTGCAACGCCGATCGCGCGCAAATGCTCTTCGCGCAAGACGACGTTCTGCCGCGCAGCGCGTACGACCGCCGCCGCTTCATTGACTGTGCGCGCGCGGCCGGTGATCAACAGCCACGTTGCAACTGCCGCCGCGCTGCGCGAGTAGCCCAACGCGCAGCACACGAGAACGGCTTCATGCTGGCGCTCGAAACGATCGATCGCGGCAGCCGCCCGGCGTAATTTCTCTGGCGTGGGTATCAGCAGATCCATCGTCGGCACGGCACAGGTCGCCGAGGATGCAGGAGTCTGCAGTTCTGCAGTGAGATCGACCACGGAAAGGTGGCGCGTTTGCAGATCTTCGCTCTGGCCGGGCACGCGGCCAAGCCACACGTGCGGCGTCACCTGGCTGGCGCCCGGGTGGTGCCGGGTCCACCAGCGCGAGTTGAGCCAAGCGCCCACGCGATACGGTGCATACAGCACACGGGCGGCCCAGCTCATGCGACCGTGATTCGATTTCTGGAAACCGCGCGCTCCGAGTACCGCGTAATTGAGCGCCACCATCAGCAGCGCCAGCGTCGGCCAAAGGAGCCACAGCGCAATTGCACCAACGGCAATAGCAACGATGGCAATCGCGATCGCTGCAAGCGCGTAGATGGAAGCGAGCTTCAGCGCTTGCGCATCGTGCGTCAAGCGGGCCACCGCCAAGGGAGTCGCTGTGCGCTCGAGCGGCCACAGCCAGACACACAGCACGCCGAGCAAGGCGCCGGTTGGGACGTCGATGAAGTGATGTTGGTAGGTTGTCAGGACAGACACCGCGACCAGCAATGTCCACGCGTGCATTAATGCGCTTGCGATCGGGTGCGTGGTCAGTCGTCGATAGAAATCCCAGAGAATGACGGCCAGCGCGATATGCAGCGATGGGGCTTGGTTAAACGGCTGATCGAAGCCGCGCAGCGCAGTGAACAGCCAGCTGCCGACCCCATCGGCGGCCGGCTCGCCGAACGTGAACGCGAGTGGAAATGCGATGAAGAAGGCGATTGCGATGATCTGCGCCGTCAGCAAACGCAGCGCGTGCCGCTTCAATTCGTGTTCGCTGCGGCAGAGGAAGAGCGATAGCCCGTAGAGGACGTTGATCGACCAGTAGGGGTAAATCGTCCACGGAACAAACGGGATATTGCGTTCCCATCCGAAGACGATCGAACCGACATCTGTGCGCAGCGACGCCAGATAGTTTGCTGCGCCGTAGGTCAAATAAAAAACCGGCGCCAGCACCGCGAGCCAGATGGCAGCCCGCTTCCAGGGACGCTTGCGCACTGCCACTAAGCGACTCGCTGTGCCAGCGAGACGGTAAATATTCCCCACTCGTCGACGCGCTGTGTGATCTTGCGAAACCCTGCGCTTTCGACCAGTTGATCCATCTCGGCCTGTGTGCGGCGCCGCATCACCCAAGCCTGGCCCTGGCGGTGGCTGGTGAGCGTGCGCGCGATCATCTCGAGTTGCGGATGCCACGGCTGCCCCGTGTAGACCAGATAGCCGCCGGCGGAAATTGCCTCGGACAAACCGGCAAGCGAGCGCTTCACCAGCTCGTTATCGGGGAAAAGCTCGTACAGCCCCGAGACAACGCCGACATTGGGGCGCGGCATGACACGCCCCAGTGCCTCCGCATCGAACGCGTCGCCCTCTTCGAATCGCGCGACTCCTTTCAATCCCTTCTGCTCGATCAAAGCCCGGCCTTGCTCGACGTTGATGCGGCTGTAATCGCGCAGCAGTATCGAAGCCGGCCGCACGGTAGAGCCGAGCACTGCGTCGAGTACGTAACGCCCATGGCCGGCGGCGATATCCATCACTCGCACGGAATTGCCGGCGGTATGCATACGATGCATCGCCTCGCCCAGCAGCTCTTCGATGTGAGACTTGCGCGCGCGAATGCCACGCCAGCCAATCGACTGCAGGTAGGTACGATCGATCGCGCGGCCGATGGCGGTCGATCCGGCCGGCTGATTGCGGTAGACGTAGTCGAGCGTGCTGCCGGAGTCGAACCCCGTCTGCGCTCCAAGTCGAAGCCCGCGCGATAAATAGGCACCCAGCCGTATCGACAACCGTCCCAGCGCCCAATACAAGCCGCGCGGGCTGAACAATGAAAGAGGCTTGCTCAGCGCGCGCGATTCATCGTGCGTGTAGCCGGCGAGATGCGAGCTGCGCAAATCGGCCGGCGCGATCGGCTGGTCGAACAGCCGCAGCGCAAAGGCGCGTATCGCAGCGACCGCCGGCGCGCGGTCTCTCTCACCGAGTGTGTCGTGATAGAACCCCGGCAGCTCGAGCTTGACTTTCGTTGCGCTGCCCAGCCGATCAAAAAACTTGAGCTGAGGCGCTTGCTGCACGACCCAGTCGGCGCCGGAGATCAGCAGCTGCGTCGGCACCGTGATCGCTTGCGCATCGGCGACGACGCGATCTGCGGCGTCATACAGTCCCAGGAGGATGTTGACCGAAATCGGGCGCGCAATAAGTGGATCGGTGTCATAACTTGCGATGCGCACCGGATCGTGCGTCAAGAAGCGCGCCTTGACGTAGCTGTTGACGAAAAAATTGCCGCGCAGCTTGTGCACCAGCTTCAAGCCGGCGCGCGCGAAGGGTACGTACAGCTTGACCTTGAACGCGGGCGAGGCGAGGGACATTCCGCGCAGGTTGGGAGCGTAGTCGTGCACCCAGGTCGATACCAGGACTGCGCCCACGCTTTGTGCAATGACGAAAATGTTCTCGGTGTCGACGCCGTGTGCGACTCGCAAGTGTTCGACGAAGGTCTGAATGTCTCGCACGGAGGTTCCAACACTTGGACTGAAGCCACGCACTCCCGGCGAGCGGCCGTGCCCGCGTGCGTCCCAAGCGAAGAATTCGAAGTTCGGAAGATTCAGCTCGTCCACCAGATGCGCCATGCGGCCTGAGTGCTCGTGGCCGCGGTGGAACAGGACGACGGCTCCGCGCACCGGCGACTGCTCGGCCGGCCAGCGCCGATAGAAGAGGTCGACGCTGTCGTGAGTTTTGAAAGTTTGCTCGATCGGCTGGCGGGGCGCTGGGCTCATCTGGGGTCGTTGAGTTATTTACCCGGCGCAGTTTCAACTTCGCGAATCGCGGCCCTGACACGATTGACGATGGTCAACAAAGTTAATACCGCCAGCAGCGGCATCAGCCACTTTGCCCAGTCGGATAATGGCCACGCGAGTGCAACCCACAGGCCCAGAGCGCCGAACACGAAGGCGCGATCACTTTTGCCGAACGGCCCGTCGTAGCGGCGTGATGCTCCCACCGTCGGACCGAGCGCGCCGGCGAACTCGCTCAATCCGGCCAGCATGATGACGACCGCGATCCAGAACGGTTCGAACGGCGCAACCAGCGCGAACGGCAG
>JBGSWX010000433.1:0-2090 GCA_041751695.1 Burkholderiaceae bacterium
GCGGAACACCGGCTGCATGCAGCAAGCGCACGGCTTCCGCGGCAATCAGCGGTGTCTGCTCCGCCGGCTTCGCCAGCACCGTATTGCCGGCGGCGAGTGCGGCGCTCACCTGCCCCGCAAAAATCGCCAACGGAAAATTCCACGGGCTGATGCACACCACCGGCCCGAGCGGCACGTGCGTGTCGGCCGCGAACCGCTCGCGCACCTGGCGCGCGTAGTAGCGCAGAAAATCCACCGCTTCGCGCACTTCGGCGATAGCGTTGCTGTACGTCTTGCCGGCCTCGCGCACGATCAAGCCCATTAGCAGCGGCATCGACGCTTCCATTGCGTCGGCCGCGCCCTCGAGCACTGCGGCACGCTGCGCGGGCAATGTCGCACGCCACGCGGGTACCGCCGCATCGGCTGCGTTGATAGCCGCCTGCACGTCGGCCAGATTCGCTTCGATCACACGCCCGACGATGTCGTCGCGATCAGCCGGATTGCGCACCGCTTGTGCCTTGGCGTTTGCTGCCGAGATGATCGTCGGCTCGGCGCTCCACTGTCGCGCGCGGCTTTCGGCCAGCGCGTGCGTAAGGCGCGCCAGTTCATTTTCGTCGCCCAAATCCATGCCGCGCGAGTTCAGACGCAGCGCGCCGAAGATCTCACGTGGCAGAGCAATGCGCGGATGCGGCGAGCCGAGCACGCCGTTGTCCACGTCGGTGCGCCGCGTCGTCGCCACCGGATCGGCTACGAGGTCGTCGAGCGACACGTCGGGATCGGCGATGCGATTGATGAACGAGGTGTTGGCGCCGTTTTCCAGCAGGCGACGCACGAGATACGCGAGCAGCGTTTCGTGCGTGCCCACCGGCGCGTAGATACGACAAGGCCGGCCGAGTTTGCCCTCCGCGGCCGATCCAACAACCTGTGCATACAGCGGCTCGCCCATGCCGTGCAGGCATTGAAACTCGTATTGCCCAGCGTTCCATGCACCCGCCATCTGGTAGACCGACGCGAGCGTCTGCGCGTTGTGCGTGGCAAATTGCGGATAGACCTCGCGCGGCGCGGCGAGCAGCTTGCGCGCGCACGCGAGGTACGACACGTCGGTGTACACCTTGCGCGTGTAGACCGGGTAACCATCGAGGCCGTCGACCTGCGCGCGCTTGATCTCCGAATCCCAATACGCGCCCTTCACCAGGCGCACCATCAACCGGTGCCCGGTGCGGCGCGCGAGATCGATCACGAAGTCGATCACCAACGGGCACCGCTTCTGATAGCCCTGCACCACAAAGCCGATGCCGTCCCAGCCAGCAAGCTCTGCTTCTTCGCACAACTTCTCGAGCAGATCGAGCGAGAGCTCGAGGCGGTCGGCCTCCTCCGCGTCGATGTTGATGCCGATGTCATGGCGCTTCGCGAGCAACGTGAGCACCAGAACGCGCGGATAGAGTTCAGCCAGCACGCGCTCGCGCTGCGCGTACGAATAGCGCGGATGCAGCGCCGAGAGCTTGATCGAGATGCCCGGGCCTTCGTAGATGCCGCAGCCCGACGCTGCTTTGCCGATCGCGCCGATGGCGCGCTCATAGGCAGCGTAGTAACGATCGGCGTCGGCGGCAGTCATCGCAGCCTCGCCGAGCATGTCGTACGAGTAGCGAAATCCCTGTTCTTCGAAACGCTCGGCGTGCTCGAGCGCGTCGGCGATGGTTTCCCCGGCGACGAACTGCTTACCCATCAGCCGCATCGCCAGATCCACCGCCTTGCGGATCACCGGCTCGCCCACGCGCGCGGTGACGCGCGTCAAGCCGTTGGCCAGCCCCGCTTCGTCGTGCGTGGCCACCAGCTTGCCGGTCACGAGCAAGCCCCACGTCGCCGCATTCACGAACGGCGAAGCACTCTGGCCCAGATGCGCGCGCCAGTCGCCACGACCGATCTTGTCGCGGATCAGCGCGTCGCGCGTGGCGGCATCGGGAATCCGCAGCAGCGCCTCGGCCAGGCACATCAGCGCCACGCCCTCGTCGCTCGACAGCGAGAACTCCTGCAGCAGCCCCTGCACCATGTTCTCGCGCGCAATGCCGAGCTCGCGCCCGCGCAAGCCTGCCACCAGTCGCTTGGCAAGC
>JBGSWX010000434.1:0-6892 GCA_041751695.1 Burkholderiaceae bacterium
CAGTCCTTGGCAACGCGGCAGCAACGAGAACACGAACGGCCTGCTCAGGCAGTACCTGCCCAAGGGCATCGACATCTCAAGCTACTCACAAGCCAAGCTCAACGCTGTAGCGAGACAATTGAACGAGAGGCCAAGGAAGACGCTTGGCTACCAGACGCCGGCTGAGATGTTCAGCCACACCGTTGCGTTGACGGGTTGAGTCCGCCGTCGAAAGCAGACATAACGGCACTCCCATTCCCGACATCGGCGATGTAAGTCTTGAATCAAGTTTGCAATGATTGACAACGACGGCGGCGATAACGCTGGTCACTCATATATTCGACGAATTTCGGGTGCCTCTCCCGGTTTCGTTTCGAGTTCCTTCAGCAGCTATTCTCTGAACACATTGATCTTGCGGATGCGAGCGCGGCTTCACCGGTAGTGAGGCAGTGGCGATTCGCAGTGCGATTGAGTCATTCACATGAAGCGCGCCAGGCGCGCCGAGTTTCCATTGCTACTATTTGACGCGCTGCATAAGAAGGACGTCGCGTAGTCGACTGCTGTGCGCCGCGCGGTTCTTCACCGGCAACCGACACATCGCCATGTCCATTTCCGCCACCGCCGCGACGCGGTCCATTGCGCAGCCCAAAGCGGCCTACAGAGTGTTGGGCGCGCTAAGCGCCTCGCACATGATCAACGACATGATGCAGTCGCTGATCCTGGCGATGTATCCGATCTTGAAAGGGGATTTTCACCTGAGCTTCGGCCAGATCGGGCTCATCACTCTCACTTTTCAGTTGACCGCTTCGCTTCTTCAGCCTCTGATCGGCCTTTACACCGACCGTCATCCTCAGCCTTATTCGCTGCCGTTCGGAATGGCGTCTACGTTATGCGGGCTGATCATGCTGGCCTACGCATCCACCTATGGAATGCTGCTGATCGCTGCAGCGCTTGTCGGTCTGGGCTCGGCGGTCTTCCACCCCGAGTCATCGCGCATTGCTCGTCTTGCGTCGGGCGGTCAGCACGGACTCGCACAGTCGGTGTTTCAGGTCGGTGGCAATACCGGCAGCGCCATTGGCCCGTTGCTTGCCGCCGCGGTGATCGTGCCATTCGGGCAGAGCAGCATCGCCTGGTTCGGATTGGTGGTGTTGGTGGCCATTGTCCTGCTGTTGCAGGTGAGTCGCTGGTACAGCGTGCAGCATGTCGCTATTGGGGCCGGCCGCAGGCGAGTCGAAGCAGTGTCGTTGTACCCACACAAGGTCGTGCTGCTTGCGATTGGCGTGTTGCTCGTGCTGATCTTCTCGAAGTACTTCTATGTCGCCGGGCTCAGCAACTTCTACACCTTTTATTTGATCGATAAGTTCGGGCTGTCGGTGCAGAGCGCGCAGGTGCATCTGTTTATCTTCCTGTTCGCATCGGCCATCGGCACGCTCGTCGGTGGCCCGGTCGGCGACCGCATCGGACGCAAGCCAGTCATCTGGGTTTCGATTCTCGGCGTGGCGCCGTTTGCACTGCTACTACCGCACGCAGATCTTTTTTGGACCCCGACGATCACGATCGTGATTGGATTGCTGTTGTCATCTGCCTTTTCAGCGATCCTGGTCTATGCGCAAGAACTCATTCCCGGCAAGGTGGGAATGGTCTCGGGCCTGTTTTTCGGATTTGCATTCGGCATGGGCGGCCTGGGCGCCGCGGTGCTGGGCTTGCTCGCGGATCGAACCAGCATTGAATACGTTTACCACGCGATTGCGTATCTGCCGCTGCTGGGCGTGGTGGCCGCGTTACTGCCCAAGACTAAGAGTTCCTAGGACCGTCTTTCCTGCAACGGATATGCCGGATCGTTGTAGCCCGGTGTCGACGGATGCCCTGGGCTTACGAGTGAATCCACGAGCGCTTCATCCTCGGGCGTGACCTCGCAATCGAGGGCGAAAACGTATTCCTTCCATTGTTCGAAGGTGCGCGGGCCGGCGATCACCGCGCTCACTGCGCGGTGGGTCAGTACCCATGCGGTGGCGAAGTGCGATAGTGCGACGCCTTTGCGCGCGCAGTGCTCGCTGAGCTTCTGCGCGACTCGCAACGATTCTTCGCGAAACTCGGTTTCCATCATCCGCTTGTCACCGCGGCCGGCGCGTGTACCTTCGGCCGGCTTGCTGCCGGGCGCGTACTTGCCGCTGAGCACTCCGCGCGCGATCGGGCTATACGGCACTACGCCAAGACCGAAGCGCTCGCAGGCGGGCAGAACCTCGACTTCAGGCTGCCGATTGAGCAGGTTGTAGTACGGCTGGCAGACGACCGGTGCGGGCATGTTGAGCGCGCGTGCCGTGTAAACAGCTTCCGCGATGCGCCAGCCACGAAAGTTGCTCAAGCCCCAGTAGCGGATCTTGCCGGCGCGCAAGAGCGCATCGATAGCGCGCAGCGGCTCCTCGAGACGCATGCCGGTAAAGTCGCGGTGCATGTAGTAGATATCGATCCAGTCGGTGGCCAGCCGCTTCAGGCTCGCATCGCATTCACGCAAGACCCACGTACGCGAATACTGCGACTCATTGGGTCGCTCCGACATCTTGTTGCCGACCTTGGTGGCAAGGACCCAGTCGTCACGCTGCGACTTGATCAACGCACCCACCATCGACTCGGATTTGCCCTTGGAATAAACGTCGGCGGTGTCGATGAAATTGATTCCGTGGTCACGGGCATGCGCCAGGATTTCGCGCGCCACCGGCTCGTCGGTCTGGTCTCCAAACATCATGGCGCCGACGCACAACGGTGACACTTTGAGTTGGCTGTTGCCGAGGGTGCGGTAAGAGAGGCGCTTGCTGCTTTCAGCGGGCATAGTCGAAGTTCAAGAATTGATGTTCGCCGTCTAGCTTACGGGCTCGGCGTCGAGTCGTAGGGCTCGACTTACGAGAGCCACTCGATGAAGGAGTCGAAAGATTTCAGCATGAACGACTCGCGGCAACATGGAGCTCTCCTGCGCCTCATCAAATACCCGATCTCGTGCGACGAGGCTCTTCATAATGACGGTTCACGAATGGAGGCACCGATGCCAAAGGGCTACTGGATTGCGTCGTATCACTCGATAAAGGATCCCGCCGCGCTGAAGAAGTACGCAGAGGCTGCCGGACCGGTGCTCACCTCATTCGGAGCGCGTTTTCTTGCTCGCGGCATGCCGGCGAAGGTTTGTGAAGATGGTGCGAACGAACGCTGCGTCGTCGCGAAGTATGAAAGTGTTGAAAGGGCGATCGCCGCTTACGAGAGCCCCGCATACAAGGCCGTGTGGGCGTTGCTAAAGGACGCCTGCGTTCGTGAGGTGCGGATCGTTCCTGGTGTCGGCGAGTCAACATGATCGACCCCGAATACTGCCAAACGATGGCGGCTTACAACGGGTGGATGAATCGCAAAATCTTCGAAGCGGCTGCGCGATTGCCGAACGAGGAGCGCAAAGCCGATCGCGGCGCCTTCTTTCGTTCGATTCACTCGACGTTGAATCACATTCTCTTCGGTGATCGCGTCTGGCTGTCGCGCTTCAACGGTAAGTCTTATCCAGTCGGCGGCATGGGTGTCGACTTGTTCGAAGGCTTCGAGGGTTTGCTCGATGCGCGACGCGATATGGACGACGACATCGTTGCATGGGCCGCGCAGCTCGACGGAGCGCAATTGGCCGGCCCACTAACTTGGTTCTCCGGCGTGGCGCAGCGCGAATTCACGCGTCCACGCTGGCTGTGCGTCATGCAAATGTTCAATCACCAGACGCATCACCGCGGGCAGGTCACGACGCTGTTAAAGCAATCCGGCATCGATCCCGGCATCACCGACTTGCCTTGGGCACCCCTGACGCGCGACGCACAGCAGCGCGTGATGCTCGGCGAGCAGTACGCGCTCTAGTCGCACGAGCGTAGGATCAAGTTCTGCTACTGCAAAGCGCCGTGACCACGAGCTTACCGACGACAAGCTGTTCAACGACAACCATGCAACTCCGCGCTCTATCGATCGTCCTCCTGATGGCGACGCTCTTAGGCACTCCGAGTGCCGCAACGGCGCAGATTTACAAATGGGTCGATGCCGACGGCTCGGTGCACTACGGCAACTCTGCTCCCCGTTCCAAGAATGCGCGCGTGATCGGAAGCGGGTCAGGCACTGTCAGCGTCATCCCTGGCTTGTCGAAAGAAGAGAAAGAGTGGCTGCGTGCGCGTGAAGAGGAGTTGCGTCTCCAGCGCTTGGAACGCGAAGTCGAAGAACTTCGCGCTCGTGAGCTGACGCGCGCTTACGCTTCACCGGAAGTCGTTTACGTCGAGTCTTATGTGCCCGTGTTCGGGTACGGGCCGCCGTTGCATCGACGTCATCACCGCGACGTGAAGCCGCGGCCGGACTATCCGCTTGCCAAAGTCAGGCCGCCGCAGCGGACACCGCCCGTTGAAGACCCGACTTTCTCGCGTACGCCGACTGGAGCCTTGAGCCGGCGCTAGTCGCGACCTGGTGGTGATCTCCAGAGTACTGCGGCGATGAAGGAGCCGCTTAGCCACCGAGTGACTCGTAGTATCGAGCTCTATTGAGACTTGGGCGCAGGCGATATGCCGACGCAAGCGCCGTGAATCTCAAGACGGTGATGCGGGCTGCGTCGGCGAGCCCATTTGATGGCGCGAATCGCGCGGCGGATATAAGCGAAAGAGGCCGCCAAGCCCGATAACACCAATTCCCGTGCCGAGTGCGCTACGCGATCGAAATATTCAGCGCGCAAACGTTTCGCGCGAAAATTCAGAAGTGCAAACAAATCGCTATCGACGCACGCGGAAAGGTCGATCGGGCTTGCGGCGTAAATACGTGCGTTACCTCGTATTCCGCTCACCAAAACCAGCTCGCGGCTATGTACATCGAATCGTTCGCCAGGCCCGAGAACCATGTCATCTTGCAGGCCTTCCTGCGTAATCCAAACTTCGCCGCTGTAGATGAAGATAGCGCTGCCGGCGGGAAGGCGCAGCCGCACAGGATTAGCATCGACAGTGAGCAGCGTGCTGATGTCGTCGTTGGCTAGAGTGTTCGGGTTCATGACGTTAACCTCGTCGTGATGTGTTGACGAACTGTCGCGCATCGAACGGTCGCGGACAAACGAAATTTCGAGGTGTGATGCATGAGCAGCCGGAATGCGTAGACGCGATTTACCTGTGTCGCTCGATCTATTGCGCGGCTTCGAGGCTGCTGCCCGACTGCTTTCGTTCACGTCTGCCGCCGCTGAACTGTTCTTGACGCAGTCGGCGGTCAGCCGGCAAGTCCAGCAGCTCGAAGAGCAGCTTGGCGTCAAGCTATTCGAGCGCCGCACGCGTGCGCTCGTATTAACCGAAGCAGGCGAGCTGTATTACCGCAAAGTGTCTGAAGCGTTAGCACTGCTGCGTGATGCGACCACTGCCGTGCGCCTAGAGACGTCGCCGGTGGTGCGCGTCACCACGACGACGACGTTTGCATCGCTGTGGCTAGTGCCTCGGCTTGTGCAATTTCAGGCTGAGCACGGCGACATCGCGGTCCATGTCGTGGCTGACAACATCGTTCGCGACCTCGAACGTCTGGGAATGGATACGGCAATCCGCTATTGCCCGCAGGACGTCGCCGGTCCGAACGCGATTTTTCTTTTCGGCGAACACGTTGCGCCAGTCGCGAGTCCAGCATTGCTCAAGGGCAAAAAAATTCGCACGCCCGAAGATCTGCTGCTGTTGCCGTTACTGGACATCGACGATCCGCACAGCACAACGATCTGGCTGTCGTGGAAGGTGTGGTGCGAGACGATGAAGCTCGAACTTCCGCGCACCCATCGCGGCCTCACCTTCAGTCACTACGATCAGATCATGCAAGCGGCGATCGCCGGCCAAGGCGTTGCGCTAGGTCGTTTTCCGCTCGTCGATCCGTTACTCGCTGACCGAAGACTCATAATGCCTTTGAAGGACAAACGTTTTGCGGCGCCCGCGCACCGTGCTTACTGGCTCGTGATGCCACGGCCTCCACGCGAAGAAGTGAAAATCTTTGCAGAATGGATTCAGGAGCAGGCACGTTTGCAAGCGTTACCTGCTAATCGCAAGAAATCGCGAAAGCGATCGTGAAAGTGCCGCAGCGACACGCGCAACTCGTACCATCCGCGCGGCACACCGAAGCAAGCGCCGACGGCACCGGCGTCAACAACCGACGTCATCACCGCGACGTGAAGCCGCGGCCGGACTATCCGATTGCGAAAGTCCAGCCGCCGCAGCGGACGCCGCCCTTGAGGATTCGAACTTCACGCGTACCGTCAGCGCCGTTGAGCCGGCGCTAGTTGCAGCAACACTTGAGCTCTTAGTATCACCATGGCTGAATCGGGCGCGCCCGATGTGTATGCATCTCATGGCGCGATACGGCCAGCGTCGCCAATGAGACAGCAAGTTGCGGCTATGACGTGCGTTGCAGGAATCGTGGAATGGGCAACGCGTCCCGCAAGCGGCGCAGTGTCGAGACGCGGACCGCAGTTTGCGGGGATGATTTGGATACGCGCGGTCGCACAGCCAAAACCGGCTCGGGCGCTCGCGCCGCCGGCCCGCGTTTCGCAGTGCCATTGACGGCAGAACTATTTGCAACCGCTATCTGTGTCGGAATTCGCTGCACATCATCGGCGGTCCCCTGTACTGGCTGCATGATCGGGTGCAGCCAATCCAGAATCGGCTTCCACTGCGGGATGTCGGTCTGAACCTGCGAGGCCGGCAGATCAAAGACTGACAGCCCTTTCTCGATGCAACGGACGTAGATCTGCGTTTCGCGCAGCACGGTGATGAACGGAACATTCAAACTTGTCGCCCATGCCTGCAGGACCTCTGCCGCCTTGGTGCGAGCGTCGAGTCGCATGCCGACTGTGGCCACTTTGCATCGACCCGTCGCAACGCGCGGCAGCCCGCGCAAT
>JBGSWX010000435.1:0-11794 GCA_041751695.1 Burkholderiaceae bacterium
ATTGCGCCGCCAATACTCTCGATGCTTTTCGGTCTGCTGCATGGGTTGCTCCTCGGTAGTTTTTCTTCACTCCTTTATTACACGGCCTCGACGGTTGTGACCTCCTTCGAAACTGAATCTTCATCGCGCGGACGTGTAACCCCGCGCGGGGCGGTCCGCTGCAGATCGCGCTTCAGCGTGGCGGAAATCTTCGGTTCGAACTCGGCCAGCTGTTCGTGCACCTTCCATGCATCGCTGCTACGGCCCAAGTGGTGATACGTCATTCCGAGCTGGTAGTAGCCGTAGGGACTGAACGGCTGCAGCTTGATGTTACGGGTGAACGCTTCGATGGCTTCGTCGAGCCGGCCGTCTCTGATCAGCACTAAGCCGAGGCCGTACCACGCGCGGTCGAGCGACGGCTTTAGCTCGACGGCTTTGCGAAAGCAGCGCTCGGCAGCTCCAAGCTCTTCCCTTTTGTCATGCAGAAATCCCAGATTGAACCAGGCATCCGCTGCAAGCGGGTCGATTTCAACCAATTGTTCGAACTCACACACCGCAGCCGTCAAGTCGTCGGACTCCGCGTACAGATTGCCCAGGGCGGCGCGCGCAACAGCATCGTGCGGCGCAAGCGTAATAAGTTGGCGATAAACGCCGATGGCTTCCGGCGTGCGCTTGAACAGGACCGTGGCATAGGCCAGGCACCGCAACCGAATGCGGGTAATCAAACGTGCGATCGCCGTCATCCCGTCATGGGCTTTGTTGTACCGCAGCGCACGCGCGCTGCTGCGGATCGGCACGGCAACTGCCGGCGAGCTCGAACAGCACGACCAGCCAGAGGACGAACAACAGGAAAAAGGTGGCCAGCGGAATATGACGGTCGAGCACGAACTTCGGCGTCACCAGCCGCGTCAGCCGCGTAAAAGGG
The DNA here is from genome assembly GCA_041751695.1 of Burkholderiaceae bacterium. Classification (GTDB taxonomy): domain Bacteria; phylum Pseudomonadota; class Gammaproteobacteria; order Burkholderiales; family Burkholderiaceae_F; genus JACCZX01. The sequence continues at coordinate 905 of JBGSWX010000435.1, forward strand.
CTCGTGACAACCTCGAACAATTTGTAAACGAGGTTCTGATGCCGACGCTTCCAGGCAAAAACTCCGATGGCGAACTGCGCAATCAACGCCATGCCGGCAATCTCGAGGACTGCCTTGACAATCGTAAGCAAGGTAGCCACGCGCTTGCTTTCCCCTGTTCGCATGACGTTGACTTCACAGCGTTATCTTCAGCTGCTCGAGGATCGCGATCACAGTGTCACCTTTAAATGCCTCTGCAACTGCTCACCGTCTGCTCGAGTTCGCATTTCAGCGTCGCTTCGTAGTTCGGCTTGAACTTGCCCAACTCTTTTATGCATCTTCCACACTGCAGCCGAGGTGATGTTAGGTCATGCCGAGCGGATAGTAACCATAAGGACTGAAATGTTGAAGCTTGATGTTGCGTTTTAGCGCAGCGATCGCCTCCTCCAACCGGTCCTCGCGTATAAGCACCAGCCCCAGCCCGTACCACGCCCGATCCAGCGCAGGGTTCAGCGCCACGGCCCTTCGGAAGCAACGTTCGGCTTCGGCCAGCTCGTCACGCTGATCGTGAATAAAGCCAAGATTGAACCAGCTGTCGGCGTGCTGCGGGTGCCTGGCGAGCAGCTCGCGAAACTCGCTGATCGCGGCGGTTGGATCGCCCGTCCGGGCATACAAGTTTCCGAGGACGGAGCGGGCGTACTGATCGTTCGGATCGACCTGCAGAATCGCGCGATACTCGTCGATGGCGCGGCCGTCCCGCTTGAGCAGCAGCGCGAAATGCGCGCGGCGAATCAGCCACCATTTGGTCAGGAAGCGCGCGATGAAACTCATTGAGCGGCCGGCTGATCCCAGGCGGCAGCCCATTTTTCGCAGGCCGGTTGGTTGACATTTGCCTTGCAAGCGCCTCGATGTTCAAAGCCCAGCCAGAAATAGGCAAACAGCAGGATCATGAAAGCCGCCACGGGCACATGCCGGTCGAGCACAATTTTCGGCGAAATCAGCCGAACCAGCTTGACGACGGGCCGCGCGACGATTTCGAACAACTGATAGAGCAGGTTTTTGTGGCGCAACCGCCAGTTGAATACGCCCACCAGCAACTGGCCCACCAGCGCCATACCAGCCACGCCCACATCGTCTGCGCGACGAGTAGATAGAAAGCCATCTTCACAGCGTCACTTTGAGCTGTTCAAGTATCGCGGGATTCTCCAACGTAGATACGTCCTGCGTGATCTCTTCGCCCTTCGCGATCGATCGCAATAATCGCCGCATGATTTTGCCGGAGCGGGTTTTCGGGAGATTGTCGCCGAAGCGAATGTCTTTCGGCTTCGCTATCGGGCCGATTTCCTTGCCGACCCAGTCTCGCAGCTGCTTCGCTATCTTCAGCCCATCTTGGTCGTTCGGCCGCGCCTGCTTCAGCACGACAAACGCGCATATGGCCTCGCCGGTAGTCGCATCGGGGCGGCCGACCACTGCGGCCTCCGCCACCAGCGAGTTCGACACGAGTGCCGATTCAATCTCCATCGTACCGAGACGATGGCCTGCAACGTTCAACACGTCGTCGATGCGGCCCATTATCGTGAAGTAGCCGGTGTCCTTGTCGCACACCGAGCCATCTCCTGCCAGATACAAATTGCCGCCCAACTCTTCCGGGTAATACGACTTCCTGTAGCGCTCGGGGTCGCCCCAAATGGTGCGGATCATTGACGGCCATGGGCGCTTGATTACCAGCAGTCCGCCCTGGCCATTGGCTACGTCATGCCCCGTTTCATCGACGACTGCCGCCATGATTCCCGGCAGCGGTAGCGTCGCCGAGCCGGGCACCGTCGGCGTCGCCCCGGGCAGCGGCGTGATCATGTGCCCACCGGTCTCCGTCTGCCACCAGGTGTCGACGATCGGGCAACGTCCGCCACCAACGGTTTCGTGATACCAGATCCACGCTTCGGGATTGATCGGCTCGCCGACGGTGCCGAGTACCCGCAGCTTTGAAAGATCGTACTTCTTTGGAAGATCGCTGCCGGCCTTGATCAACGAGCGAATCGCGGTGGGCGCGGTGTAGAAGACGGTCACACCGTGGTCCTGGCAAATCTTCCAGAAGCGACCCGCGTCCGGGTACGTGGGCACGCCTTCGAAGATGACTTCGGTGGCGCCCACGGCCAGCGGGCCGTAGCAGACATACGTGTGGCCGGTGACCCAACCGACGTCAGCGGTGCACCAGAAGACATCCGACGGCTTGTTGTCGAACGTCCATTTCATGGTGAGCGCGGCCCACAGCAGGTAGCCGCCGGTGGAATGCTGCACGCCCTTGGGCTTGCCGGTCGATCCCGACGTGTACAGGATAAAAAGCGGATGTTCAGCGTTGACCGGCACCGGATCGCACGTGGCCGGCTGCTTCGCCATTACATCGTGCAGCCACTTGTCGCGCCCTTGGTCCCACGCGACCTTGCCGCCGGTGCGTCGATAGACGATCACGTTGCGCACCTTGTCGCAGCCGCCCATCGCAAACGCATCGTCGATCGCTGCCTTCAGCGCGATGGCCTTGCCGCCGCGCATCTGCTCGTCGGCCGCGATGATCAGCGTTGCACCGGCGTCGATGACTCGTTCCTGCACGCTCTTCGCCGAGAAACCGCCGAACACGACCGAGTGCGTGATACCGAGCCGCGCACACGCCTGCATCGCGACGACCGCTTCGATCGACATCGGCATGTAGACGATCGCGCGCTCGCCTTTCGCGTGGCCGAGCGCCTTGATGCCGTTGGCAAGCTGGCACACCTTTGCGTGCAACTCGCGATAGGCGATCTTCGTGACCTTACCGTCGTCCGCCTCGAAGATGATCGCGACCTTGTCGGCGTTGCCGTTGGTGAGATTGCGATCGAGGCAGTTGTATGAAGCGTTCAGCTCGCCGTCGTCGAACCATTTGTAGAACGGCGCTTTCGATTCATCGAGCTCGCGCGTGAACGGCTTGCTCCACTCGAGGTTTTCGCGCGCCAGGCGCGCCCAGAACCCGGTGAAATTCTGTTCAGCCTCTGCGCACAGGGCGCGGTACGCGTCCATGCCTGAGATGTTCGCCTGCTTGACAAACTCCGCACTGGGCGGAAACACCCGCTTCTCGTGCAGGACCGACTCGATGTTTCCCATCGGGATGCTGTCTCCTCGAACCGAATTGGCGGCTAGTCAGTCAAGACGAACGTCACCTTGAGTATCACCTTGTATCCGGCGACCTTGCCTTTGTCGACCAGCACTTCCTGGTCTTTGACCCACGCGCCCTTGACGTTCTTCAACGTTTTGTTGGCGCGATTCACACCTTGCACGATGGCATCTTCAAAACTCTTCTTGCTCACGCTGCTGATTTCGCTGATGCGGGCGACGGTCATGTTGTTGGTCCTTGGTTTGTTACGGAGGGTGAGACTGCTGCGGGCGGCTAGTGTGCACGGGTCTCGCGTCTGTGGCAACGGAGCGCATGTCTTTGCCGACTAAAAGCACGGGCAGTATCGTCTAAACGCCGAACACTCGCGCGAGGCGCACTTGATCGGCGTGCGCAATCGTGGAGGCGACGCAGCATGGCTATGGACAGGGTTTGCGGTCGGACCGATGATTTGCTAATAAGACCGTGCACCGGCCTATCAGTCAAAGCAAAAGCAAACGTATAGATCGAGTGAGATGACCTGCACGCCTGTTCTTACCTACTACGTCCGGAGCGCCAATGGCTAACCTCAACGCACTCTTCGCTACGCTTTCGGTAGCAACACTCCTCGGCTTTACCTCAACGAAGGCCTATGCCGGCCCGTATGGCGACGATCTCGGTAAGTGCCTCGTTAACTCGACGACCTCTACCGACAAGCGTGCATTGGTAAAGTGGATGTTTGCGACGGCGGCGCTGCACCCAGACTTTAAGCTGATCACGGCTGTGTCTACTCAGCAGTACGACGCTCTCAATAAAGCCGTCGGCACGCTGTTCGACCGGCTGCTAACAAAAACTTGCAGGCAGCAGGCGCAACAAGCCGTCAAATTCGAGGGCGACTCAACCATCGAGTCGAGCTTTCAGATCCTGGGGCAGGCTGCCGCGCGAGAACTTTTTGCATATCCTAGTGTGGCTGCCGGGATGGCAGATATGACTAAGCAAGCCGACTCAAGGAAGGGTATTCCCGTTTTGGGAAACACTGCGGCCGGTTACCGAATCGTGGCCGCGCCATTTGATCCACTGAGGATCACACCATAGGCACGAAATGCGGTGTTTTCGTGCTGGCGGAGAGGGTGGGATTCGAACCCACGTTACCCCAGAGGAGTAAACCAGATTTCGAGTCTGGCGCATTCGACCACTCTGCCACCTCTCCTGCTCGAGCGGGCGCGAATTATATCTACGGATGCTGATCAGCCCGGCTTCAACTCCGCGACGCCGTCGATAAACGGGCGCAACACCGCCGGCACCACCACGCTCCCGTCGGCCTGCTGATAATTTTCGAGCACTGCGACCAGGGTGCGCCCGACCGCGAGTCCCGAGCCGTTCAGCGTGTGCACGAATTCGGTCTTGCCCTGCGCGTTCTTGAAACGCGCCTGCATGCGCCGCGCCTGGAACGCTTCAAAGTTCGAGCACGAAGAAATTTCGCGGTAAGCATTCTGTCCCGGGAGCCAGACTTCGAGGTCGTACGTCTTGGCCGAGCCGAACCCCGTATCTCCTGTACACAACAGCATCACCCGATACGGCAGTTCGAGTTTCTGCAGGATCACTTCGGCGTCCCGTACCAGTTGCTCGTGCGCTTCCAGCGACGTTGCCGGCTGCACAATCTGAACTAACTCCACTTTCTCGAATTGATGGTTGCGGATCATGCCCCGGGTGTCCTGGCCGTAACTTCCTGCTTCCGATCGAAAACACGGCGTGTGCGCGGTCAGTTTTAGCGGCAAGTCCGATTCGCGCAGAATTTGTTCGCGCACGGTGTTGGTCAGAGAGATCTCCGAAGTCGAGATTAGAAACATCTCCTTCGCGTCCTCCCCGCCGCCCTTAGTGACCCAAAACATGTCGTCGCGAAACTTCGGCAATTGCGTGGTACCAATCAGGCATTCCGAGTTGACGATGTACGGCGTGTAGCACTCGGTGTAGCCGTGCTCGCGCGTCTGCACGTCGAGCATGAACTGCGCGAGCGCACGCTGCAGTCGCGCCACAGGTCCGCGCAGAAACGTGAAGCGCGAGCCCGATAGCTTCGCCGCGGTATCGAAGTCCAGGCCCAGCGGCGTGCCCACGTCGACGTGGTCCATCACCGGAAAATCGAACACGCGCGGCTTGCCGCAGCGGCGCACTTCGACATTGTCGGCAGAAGACGCACCGAGCGGCACCGACTCGTGCGTCAAGTTCGGAACTTCGAGCAGCCACTGCTGCAGCTGCTGCTGAATATCGGCCAGCTGCGCTTCTAGTGTCTTGACTTCGTCCGGGATGGAGCCTGCTTCGGCGAGCAAGCTCGTTGCGTCCTGCCCTTTCGCTTTCAGCACGCCGACCTGCTTCGATAGCGAGTTGCGCTGCGCTTGCAGCTCTTCGGTCTTCGTCTGTACAGCCTTGCGCTCGGCCTCGAGCCGATAGAAGCGATCAACGTCAAACGCGTAGCCGCGCGTCTTCAATCGCGCCGCGACGGCCGCAACATCCTTGCGCAATAAATTGATGTCGAGCATTGTCGGATGCTAACTGGCCGCGTTCAGCCGACGCAGCTCGGCAAGCCGCTCCGCGATGCGGGCTTCGACACCGCGCTCCGTAGGCTGATACCACCTTTGCGCGCCAACACCTTCGGGCAGGTAGGTTTCGCCCGCGGCGACCGCGCCGGCTTCGTCGTGCGCGTACCGATAGCCTTCGCCGTAGCCGAGCTCCTTCATCAGCCGCGTCGGCGCGTTGCGCAAATGCATCGGCACCGGGCGCGAGCCGTCCTGTTCGACGAATGCCCGCACGGCGCCATAGGCGCGATACACCGCATTGGATTTCGGTGCGCAGGCGAGATAGACGATCGCCTGCGCGAGTGCGAGCTCGCCTTCGGGCGAGCCAAGCCGCTCATAGGTGTCGGCGGCGGCCAATGCGACTTCCAGCGCGCGCGGATCGGCCAGGCCGATGTCTTCGGTGGCCATGCGTATCGCGCGGCGCGCGACGTAGCGCGGATCGACGCCGCCGTCGAACATGCGCACCATCCAGTAGAGCGACGCGTCGGGGTCCGAGCCGCGTACCGACTTGTGAAGCGCCGAGATCTGGTCGTAAAAGTTCTCGCCCCCTTTGTCGAAGCGGCGCAGCGTGGCCGGCAGGGAGTCGCGCAGAAAATCGGCGTCGATCATGGAAAGCTCGCGATCACGCGCCGCGCTGCTCACCACTTCAAGCGCGTTCAGCAAGCGGCGCGCGTCACCGTCGGCGAGGTCGAACAACATGTTGCGCGCCGTGTCGTCGATCGACAATCCTATCGCTTCCGAGCGCAGCGCACGTTCGAGCAGCGTTTCAAGCTCGTCGCGCGACAGGGGCTGCAGCACGTAGACCGCGGCGCGTGACAGCAGCGCGCCGATCACCTCGAACGACGGATTCTCCGTCGTGGCGCCGACGAACACGAACAATCCGGACTCGACGTGCGGCAGGAAAGCGTCCTGCTGCGCTTTGTTGAAGCGATGCACCTCGTCGACGAACACCACGGTGGGTTTGCCCGACTGTGCACGTGTCACCTGCGCGCGCTCGACCGCGTCGCGGATGTCCTTGACTCCGCCCAGCACCGCCGAGATGCCGATGAAATTGAGCCCGAACGCGTCGGCCATCAAGCGCGCCAGCGTGGTCTTGCCGACTCCCGGCGGTCCCCACAGGATCATCGAGTGCGGCCGCCCCGATTCGAATGCGACGCGCAGCGGCTTGCCTGGCCCGAGCAGGTGCGGTTGCCCGATCACCGCATCGATCGTGCGCGGACGCATGCGCTCGGCGAGCGGAACGCCGGAGGCTGCGGTGGTGAACAGGTCTTGCATCGATTGGGGAATTGTCAATGACAGGCTAGCATCCGCCCCTTCGATATGAGTATCCAGGGGAACGCAATGATTAAGAGGATCGTTTCAATCGCCTCGGTCGTCGGCGCATCGGCAGCATTCGCGCAAGGCGACGTTATTGAGAAAGCAGCCGCCGAAAAAGGAGCGGTCAAGACGCCGTCGGGCATGGTGTATCAATCGCTGACCGAAGGCACCGGTGCAAGTCCAAAGGAAACCGATGTCGTGCGCGTGCATTACAAGGGCACATTTCCCGACGGCAAGGAGTTCGACAGCTCGTACAAGCGCGGCCAGCCGACCGAGTTTCCGCTGAACCGCGTCATCAAGTGCTGGACCGAAGGCGTGCAACGGATGAAAGTCGGAGGCAAGGCGAAGCTCACGTGCCCGCCGTCGCTCGCCTACGGGGAGAAAGGGGCCGGCGGCACGATTCCGCCAAATGCGACGCTGCAGTTTGAGGTCGAGCTGATCTCGATCAAACAGTAGTCGTTCGCAGCGACGCATCGACGTGGCGGCCGATAGCACCAAAGCGATCCTGTTCGCGCTCGGCGCGAACAGCGGCATTGCGGTCACCAAGTTCGGCGCCGCGTTCTACACGGGCTCGGGCGCGATGCTGGCCGAAGCGATCCACTCGGTCGCCGACGCCGTCAATCAGCTACTGCTGCTGCTCGGCATGCGGCAGGCGAAGCGACCCGAGACCGAAGAACACCCGCTCGGCCAACAGAGAGTCGTGTACTTCTGGGCGATGATGGTCGCGATTCTGCTGTTTTTCGTCGGCGGGTTGTTCTCGATTTATGAGGGCTACCACCGGCTGACGGCCTTCGAGCCGCTGCAAAACGCTTTCGTCGCGCTGATCGTCCTCGGCATCGCGATCGTGCTCGAAATGGTTTCCCTTTGGGGCGCGCTGCGCGAGATTCGCAAGGTGCAGGCCGGTCGCACCTTCTGGCGCTGGTTTCGCGAGACGCGTCAGTCGGAATTGATGGTAGTTGCCGGGGAAGACATTGCCGCGCTCGGCGGTCTGGTCTTCGCCTTCGTCGCCGTGTTGCTGGCAATGTGGACCGGTAATCCGCTGTTCGACGCGCTCGGCTCGATCGCGGTCGGCATATTGCTGATCATCGTCGCGGTCACTATCACCTGGGAAATCAAGGGGATGATCGTCGGCGAATCGGCCGAGCCGGCGTTGCGCAAAGGCATCGAAGATCACATCAACGCGCGGCCCGAAGTGCAGCGCGTGTTGCGCATCATCACGCTGCAATGGGGTGATCGCGTCATAGTCGCGGTACGCGCGAAAATGGCGCCGATGAGAGGTGCCGCCGAATTGATCGCAGCCATCAATGCCGTCGAGGCATCGCTGCAGGCCGCGTTTCCGGCGGCGCATTGGGTGTTCTTCGAGCCCGATGAGATCGGGAGCGGGAGCCGCGAATGAGCCGCCACGACCTTGTCGGTCAGGGTGTACCGGAAGAGTCGACGCTGCCGACGGTGCTGACCGGCCTGCACTTGAAGCGCTGGATAATTTTTTCAGGACTTTCAACGTGCGCCCCGAAGACCGCATGGTTTTCCTGGCCGATCGCAAACTCGATCCTCAAGTGATCTCGGCGAGTTCTGCTCGCTCCTCGATCCGTTCTGCATCGCGCTGCGCAAGCAAGGGCAGCGCTGGGTCAAGATCAACTACTTTCGCGATCACGCGCAGCTGCTTCGGTCGTATTCAGCTTCAGCGTCCGGCTAGATCGAGCGCAGCCGCTCAATGGCGGCGTTGATCGCATACGCCATGAGCCACGCTGCCATCTGCGGCTGCGTAACGTCGAAGGGAACGTCTACTTCGGTGCCTTCGAGTGCTTGAAGAAGATTGTCATCACCGACCAGCGCGGTGAACAAGGGGACGACGCGGTGAGGCTCGACGCTTGTGTCCACGGTCTCGAAGTGAAAGCTTCCATGGCTGGACGGCCCAGGCGAGAGGCGAACTCTCACACGGAGACCGGCGGCTGTGACGTCAAGGGAGTCGCTCAAGTCAGACGGAACGAAATCAACCTCGTCACCGAATTCGGCCTCCAGCTGGTCGATCGCGGCTTCGCGAAAAGCTTGAAACGTCTTTGCTGCCTCGCCGTAGCGGTCTAGGTTGCTCGCAAGGCCAAGCGTTGCCGCCTGCATGGCGGCGTAGAGCTTATCCATTGCCTGACTCTAAAGTTAGCCGAGGGATTGCATTGTGATCCGATGCCGGTGGCCTCTGTCAATACGGCGGCGCGGCTAACGTCTAGGCGAATTGCGCCTTGCACTGCTGGCCTCACAACGTCTTGACACAAACTCAGCGCTCGTCTTCGCTGCCCGGAAGCCTTCCGGTAGCCAAGTACATAAGCTCCTCGTCCGAAAGAGGCGGCAACGAAACCACCCATCGAGCGCGATGCGCTAGCAGGCTCGGCACCAGGACACAAAATTGAGATTCAACGCCAGCTTCCAGGGCACGAGGCTCCACCGCGCACGGTACATTCGCCGCTCGCATTTGGGCACACAGCGCTTCCGCCGCCCCGCGCTCCGGGAACATGCGGAAGTCCTCCCACACGACTTTTGCGGTCACTGAGGCCTCCGCTGCCATCTCGCGCACAAGATATTAATCAGGCTGATTGCTAAAGCCCGGGACGTGTCGCGCCTGCGCACGATAACGGCCGGCGCGGCGCCGGCACGCCGCCCCTCGGGCGACGGCCGGACTTTGTCACTCCCTTTACCGCGCGCGCCGGATCTGGGTAGCGGCTTAGCTAACCTTTACCGAGATACGCCGCGGTTGCGCTTGCTCGTGCTTCGGGATGCGCAGCTTCAGCACGCCGTCCTTAAGCTGGGCGTCGATGCGTCCGGCATCCAGCTCGCGACCTAGCGTGAAGCTGCGCCGGTAGCGCGCAACCCGCACCTCGGCGTAGGTCGCCTCCATTGCCTGCGGAGTGGCGGCCGACACCGTCCCTTCAATCAACAGCGCGTCACTCTCGACCTTGATCTCGAGTGAATCCTTCGAGACACCCGGCATGTCGGCCAGCAGCGTGATACCCGTGGCGTCCTCAAGCACGTCGACGCGCGGCGTCATTGCTTGTGCTTCCCGGCTCTCCTGGCGCGCTGCTTCCTGACGAGGCGACCCTTGCTGCGTCGCAGTTTGACGGTTCGGTTCTCGGCGGTCGGCGCCCTGTCGCTTAGCTTCGGCTACAAAAGTGTCACTCATAATGGCTCTCCTCTGCTCGCAGGCTATTGAACGTTGATGCGCTTGGGCAGCGCAGATTCGCGACGATTGATGCTGACATGCAGCACGCCCTCGCGATAAGTGGCCTCGACCTTCGCCGGGTCAATGTCCTCCGGCAGGCTGATCGCGCGCCGGAAGGGGCCCGCGAAGCGCTCGTGGCCGTAGACGTTGACTTTGCCGTCTTCGTCCGGCAGCGCCGATTGCCTCTCGCCAGAGATCGACATCACGCCGCGATCGATCGTCAGCTCGATCTGCTTCGGATCGATACCGGGCGCGAAGGCGTAAATCTCGACGCTGGTAGGCGTATTACCTATATTGATCGCCGGAAATGCTCCCGGCGCAGCTGAACGGATACTGGATGGCAATCCGGTCCACCCCGAGAGTTCGTCAAACTCGCGGCGAAGCCGATCGAAATCGCCGAACAAGCTTGGATAAGTGACCATCGATGCGAACATTTACTTCCTCCTTTCGTCGCGGTGTTCGACCCCACTGGGGGCCGATAGCGCCCAAATTCGGAGCGCCGAGCGCAATTTCAAGGGGGAATTTGCCGGACCCGCGCCGGGGTGAATCTTGGTGGTCGGCTGATCCGGGTGATACGTTTACAAACGCGCAGGGGGCGGAAGCCGCCATCGACCTGAAGTGAACCACCTATGCCGCGCTGAGGTCGGAAGAAGGCCATCATGCGGCCCTTCGAAGAGGCGAAGGCGAAG
>JBGSWX010000436.1:0-3097 GCA_041751695.1 Burkholderiaceae bacterium
CATAAGCCCAATCGAAGAACTTCAGCGCAGCCGCTGCCTGCTGCGGCTTGTCCTGCTTGGCGTGCATCATGATGAACGTCGCGCCGGTGATCGGCCACGATTCCTTGCCCGGCTGGTCAGTCAGCACCTGGTTGAAACTCTTCGCCCACTCTGCACCCGCCGCAGCTGCCTTGAAGCTCGTGTCGCTCGGCGCCACGAAGTTGCCGGCTTGATTGCGCATCTGCACGTGCGCCATCTTGTTCTGCTTTGCGTACGCATACTCGACATAACCGATCGAGTTCGGCAAGCGCTGCACGAATGCCGACACACCTTCGTTGCCTTTGCCACCGGCACCGGTCGGCCAGTTCACCGCGGTGCCTTCGCCGACCTTCGCCTTCCAGTCCGGGCTCGTCTTCGACAAGTAATTGGTAAACAGGAAACTGGTCCCCGAGCCATCCGCGCGTCGTACGACGGCGATCGCCGAGTCGGGCAACGGCACGCCGGGGTTCAGCGCGGCGATTGCCGGATCGTTCCATTTGGTGATCTTGCCGAGGTAGATGTCCCCCAGCAACGCGCCGGTCATCTTCATCTGGCCTGGAGTGATGCCCTTGATGTTGACCACCGGTACCACACCGCCGATCACCGTCGGAAATTGAATCAGCCCGTCTTTGGCCAGATCGGCGTCGGACAACGGCGCATCTGATGCGCCGAAGTCAACCGTCTTGCCGCGAATCTGCCGCATGCCCGCGCCCGAACCCACCGACTGGTAGTTAATGCGCACACCGGTCGCCTTGTTGTACGCGTCGGCCCATTTGGCATAGACCGGCGCCGGAAATGATGCACCGGCGCCCGTCACGTCCTGCGCCGCAGCCGCCGAAAATGCGCCTGCGAGCGCGACGCATGCAGCGAGTCTGCTGAAAGTTGAAACGTTCATTGAGTGACCCTCACACGAGAAGAATAGGATGGCTGACATCCAGTGAGCAGCAGTCTAAAAATGCGGTGTGACAGACCCGTGACATCGGCAGTGTTCCGCGCCCGATCCGCAAAGTAAAACCCCCTGCACGGCATCCCGCAGTCAGTCTTGTCACGGCAATGTCATCTGGTGCGCCTAGCTTCGCCTCAGCCGAAATTTGAGGAAAATTCCATGAAACGTCATACCTGCGTGCTGGCATTGCTGATCGTCTCCCTCGCCGGCTGTGCATCGATACAACCACAAAATGTAGTACAAGTCATAGGTTCCGACCCCAACCTATCGACCCTGTCGAAGCTGATTAGCGACGCCGGACTTAGCGACACCCTGTCCAGCGCCGGGCCATTCACTGTATTTGCGCCCAGCAACGAAGCGTTCAAGGCGGTGCCGGCGAAGACGATGAGCGAGCTGGCGGGCAACAAGGAACGGCTCGAGCAGGTTCTCACGTACCACGTGCTTCCGGTCAAGGCGGCGCCGGCCGATGTGAAAGCGGGCAACGTCAAGACGGTTAACGGCGCCAACGTCGCGGTAGCGAAGACCGCGAGCTTTGTGACCGTTGAGGAAGCGCTCGTGACCGGTGCCGACAAGACGGCCACCAACGGCGTGGTGCACGTGATCGATCGAGTGCTGCTGCCGCCGGCAAAGTAAACCGCAATAAAGCTACGGCGCTGCGGTTAGTGTCGTGCAGGCCGGCGCGCCACATCGGCCAGCCGGTGTGCCATCGCTTCGGCGATTTTCGCTTCGGACGCTTCGACCATCACCCGCAGAACAGGCTCGGTCCCCGACGGGCGAATCAACACGCGCCCGCTGCCGTTTAATTCACGCTCCGCATCCGACACTGCGGCCACCAGATCGGCGTGCGCGGTCCAGTCGAACTCGCGCGCCACGCTGGCATTAACCAGCGCCTGCGGCATCAACACCAGATCGGACGTCAGCTCGGCGAGTGTTTTTTGTCGTCGCTTGACGGCGGCAAGGACTTGTAGAGCGCTGACGATGCCGTCACCGGTCGTGTGGCAGTCGAGACACAGCAAGTGGCCCGAGCCCTCGCCACCGTACAGCCACCCGTTTTCTTCGAGCAGCTCCAGCACGTAGCGGTCACCGACCCTGGCGCGCGCAAACGGCACGTCGAGCTCGCGCAGCTTTCGCTCGAGGGAGTAGTTGGTCATCAGCGTGCCCACGACTCCCTGCACACGCTCGCGCCGCATGCGGTCGCGCACGATGATGTACAGCAATTCATCGCCGTTATAAATGCGGCCGCTGGAATCGGTGAGCACGACTCGGTCGGCGTCGCCATCGAGCGCGATGCCGAAATCGGCCTGGTTCGCACGCACGGCATCCACCAGATGGCTCGCGTGCAATGCACCGACGCCGTCGTTGATGTTCATGCCGTCGGGCGACGCGCCGATCGAGATGACTTCAGCGCCAAGCTCGTGAAACACCGGGGGCGCCACGTGATAGGCAGCGCCGTGTGCGCTATCGACAACGATCTTGAGCCCTTTCAGATCGGCTTCACTCGGGAACGTGCGCTTGCAAAATTCGATGTAGCGTCCGGCCGCATCGTCGAGGCGCCTCGCCTTGCCAAGGCGTTGTGAATCGACACACTGCCACGGCCGCTCGAGCTCCGCTTCGATGCGCGCTTCGACCGCATCGGCCAGCTTCATGCCGCGTGCCGAAAAAAACTTGATGCCGTTGTCCGGATACGGGTTGTGCGAGGCACTGATGACGATGCCGGCGTCCAGGCGCAAGGTGCGCGTTAGATAGGCGACCCCGGGCGTAGGCAACGGCCCGCACAAGACGACGTCCACTCCGGCACTCGACAGGCCCGCTTCCAGCGCCGCCTCGAGCATATAGCCGGAGATGCGCGTGTCCTTACCGATCAGCACGGTGGGCCGCTGAGCGCTCGCTTCATTGCTCGCTTCATTGCCCGCTTCGTTGGCCTGGATCAGCGCACGCCCGGTCGCCTGCCCGAGGCGCAGCACAAACTCGGGCGTGATCAGATCTTCGCCGACCGTGCCGCGCAGGCCGTCGGTACCAAAGTACTTGCGCTCGGCGCTCATCGAGGCTGGGCTTCGCTGTGGCGCATCCTGTTCAACACTCCCAGGGCGTCGCGGGTCGCCGCGACGTCGTGCACGCGCACGACGTTCGCAC
>JBGSWX010000437.1:0-1821 GCA_041751695.1 Burkholderiaceae bacterium
CCTATCCGCAAGCGCACGGCGCACAGGTCCTGCGCGCACGGATGCGTTCGCTGCCGGACGATTTTCGCGTCGCCGAGATCGACGCATTCGAGGCAAGTGGCGCTGGCGAACACTTGCTGCTGACCGTCGAGAAGCGCGGCATGAACACTGCGTTCGCCGCCAGGCGCATCGCGCAATGGGCCGGCATCGACGAACGTGGCATCGGCTATGCCGGCATGAAGGACCGACACGCGGTCACGGTGCAGCGGTTCTCGGTGCATCTGCCGAAGAAGATCGCACCTGATCTCGCATTGCTCGACGGAAACGATCTGAAGGTCCTCGCGCACGTATGGCACGCGAAAAAGCTGCCCCGCGGCGCATTGGCCGGCAACGCCTTCGTGCTGGTGTTGCGTGAGGTCGAAGGCGACCGCGATGCAATCGACGCGCGGTTGCGGACCGTGGCCACGCACGGCGTGCCCAACTATTTCGGTGAACAGCGATTTGGTCGCGATGGCGACAATATCGACGCCGCGCGCTCGATGTTCGCGGGCCGGCGTGTTGCGCGCGAGAAGCGCGGCATCCTGCTGTCGGCCGCGCGGTCGGAGTTGTTCAACCGGGTCCTCGCGATCCGTGTCGAGGCTGGCACGTGGGACACGGGGCTCGACGGCGAGGTGTGGATGCTCGACGGCAGCCGCAGCGTGTTCGGCCCCGAACCGCCCAATGAAAACCTGGCGCAGCGCCTGGCCGAGTTCGACATCCATCCCAGTGGCCCGTTGTGGGGGCGTGGCGAGCTTCGCACCTGCGGACATGCGGCCGAAATCGAACGGGCCGCACTGACGGAAACCGATGCCCAGGCTTTACGCGTTGGGCTGGAGGCTGCCGGCCTGAAACAGGAGCGCCGTGCATTGCGGTTGCGCCCGGGAGGCGTGACTTCGCGCTGGCTTGATGAGGATGCACTGCAGGTAGCCTTCGAGCTGCCGGCCGGTGCCTATGCGACGGGGGTTCTGGCCGAGCTCGGTGACGTCCGTGACGTCAAGCGCTTCTGATCGACCGTTCGTCGGAAGCCAACGTCCGGTACTGGTTGTCGATAGTCGGCGGCGTATAACCAATAGGGGAGTCCGGCATTGGGCCGGGCTTTCAAGCGTGCGAGACGTGCGCTGCCACCGGAGACGCCGTCATGAATGCAAAACTACGCATCGCGGTTGTATTGCTTCCAATCCTCGGCCTCGCGGCCTGCACGACCATGGACGAGAGGTCCACCTACATACCGTCGGAGAGAAGTCAGTCGATCATGGATAACGACGCGACTTATGTCGCGGCTGTCGAGCGCATCGCCCGTGATCGGGGGATAGAAGTGGTATGGGTGAATCCGCCACGCAAGCCGCGAACCGTCGCGAGCAACGATAATTGACTCCTCCTTAGCGCCGCTTCGGCGGCGCGAGGAGCACCAGCACCGCACCGGTGCCGCCTTGTGCGGACGGTGCGGAATGGAACGCTATGACGTCCGCGCGCTGGCGCAGCAGGCGATCGGTCAGATTCTTCAGCACCGGTACGCCCCGGCTTCCAAACAATGTGTCGCCGTGCAATCCCTTCCCGTGAATCACCCGCACGCAGCCGAGTCCGCGATGGCGGGCATCGGCGATGAAGCCGCGCAGCAGCGTTTCGGCATCGCGACTATCGGCGCCGTGCAGGTCGATTTCGTCCTGAACGGCAATCTCGCCGCGGCGCAGGCGTTGGAATACCGGGGGCGGCAAGCTTTCCCGGCGGTAGCTCAGTGCATCGCCGACTTCGAGCAACGTCTGCCCGCGTCCTGAAGTGTCCGGGTCCAGTCCACGCCGGAAC
>JBGSWX010000438.1:0-1797 GCA_041751695.1 Burkholderiaceae bacterium
GCGCTGGCAAGCGTGCGGTCGTGGGCGCAACAGCGTCTGTAGCCGATGTCGTTGTGCGGCGCGCCGAGCCTTCGGACGCCGAAGGTATTGCCCTGACGTTTCGCTCGCGCAGCACCGCGGCCGGCACGCTGCAGAACCCGTATCCGTCGATCGCGCAGTGGGAAGAGCGCATGAAAGCCAACGCCGCCAAGGATTATGTGTTCGTTGCGGCGGTAGGTGATGAGGTCATCGGCCATGCGGGCTTGCACACCAGCACCAACCCCCGCCGGGCGCACGTGTTGTCGATTGGAATGGGAGTTCGTGACGACTGGCAGGGCCGTGGCGTCGGGACGCGGCTGATGCAGGTCGTGATCGATCTGGCCGACAACTGGCTCGGTGCGCTGCGCATCGAACTCACGGTTTATTGCGACAACGAACGTGCGATGGCGTTGTACCGAAAATTCGGGTTTGATATCGAGGGGACGCACCGCGCGTTCGCATTGCGCGAAGGCGCCTTGGTCAATGCGTACGCCATGGCGCGACTGAATCCGAATCCGCCACGCCTGACTTCTACAGAATAGGAACTCGCATGCAGCTACTTGCTCTTGTTAAGTCCGTGCTCGCGCTATTCCTGCTATCGAGCTTGCTTGGCGGGTGCGCGGTGATTGCCGTGACTGCCGCTGTCGGATCGGCCGCTGTTGCAGTGGGGTCGGCGGCAGTATCAGTGGGCACGACCGCGGCGGGTGTGGCGGTCGATGCCGTCGTCGGTACCGCCAAGGTGGTCGGAAGTGCAGTCACGCCGGGCGATGACAAGCCGGCGGCCAAATAGGAGTCGCGATGCTGGTGAGTAATCTCGAACTTGTGCCCGGCCGTCGCGTCGTCGCCCACTATGGCATCGTGCAAGGCAGCACGGTGCGAGCCAAGCACGTCGGCAAGGACATCTTCGCCGGATTGAAGAACATTGTCGGCGGCGAGCTGAAGGGCTACACCGAGCTGATGCAGGAGGCGCGGCAGGAAGCGGTCGAGCGGATGATTGCCGAGGCGCAGTCGATGGGCGCGAACGCGATATTGAACGTGCGCTTCGCAACCACATCGATCGCCGCCGGCGCTGCTGAGATTCTCGCCTACGGCAGCGCCGTGCAGCTCGACGGGGTTTGAGGCGTGCTCGACCTGATCGAGCTGGGCCTGTTCATCACGCTGCTGGTGGTGGGATTTTTTGCCGGTACGATCGTCGAGAAGCGGCACTACGCCTCTATTCGCAAACGCGAGCGCGAATACGCCGATGTACTGGCGTTCTCCGTGCGCTTTCCGCCGGATCGCGTGACGCCGCAGCGGACGTTTTTAGTGCACGGCACGGTCGTCATCAGCTCGGATTACTTCAAGACGTTTGTCGCCGGCCTGCGCAACCTGTTTGGCGGCCGTGTGCGCACTTATGAAACGCTAATGGAGCGCGCGCGGCGCGAAGCGCTGCTGCGATTGAAGCACGACGCGCGGCGGCAGGGCGCGAAGCTCGTCATCTGTGTGCGCTTCGAGACGACGACGATCTCGACCGGCTGGGCGGCGTCCATCGAAGTGTTCGCATTCGGCACCGCGCTGATTCCGGAGCGCGCCGCGGCGATCGACTTTCCGGCGCGATCCGTCGTCACGGCCTAGCCCGCGCCGCGCGTGAAGCTCGAAAATCGCGCGCCCGCCGAGGGCATCAACGCTTCGCACGAAAATCCGCTGAAGGAGCTCGCGTGGCTCCTCGCAGGCGGCCTCGGCGTCGTCGTTCTTCTGGTATTCACCGTCTCGTTCGCAGCGCACTGGATTGCGCCACGA
>JBGSWX010000439.1:0-1750 GCA_041751695.1 Burkholderiaceae bacterium
GTCAAGCTCGACAATCAGGTGCAGATCGCGCACAACTGCGTGATCGGAGCGCACACTGTTATCGCCGCGTGTGTCGGCATTGCGGGCAGCGCGAAGATCGGCCGCGGCTGCCGCATTGGCGGCGCCGCGATGATCGCCGGGCACCTGACGATTGCAGATGGCTCGAGCATCGGCCCGGCCACGGCCGTGCCGAGCTCAGTGAACGAGGCAGGGCACTACACCTCGTTCTTTCCGCTGATGAAGCAGCGCGAGTGGGAGCGTGCCGCAGCGGTGCTGCGCAATCTGCCCGAGCTGCGCAAACGGGTGCGGCATTTGGAATCCGAACGCAAAGTGACTGAACCAAAACCGGAAGAATGAACTGATGGATATACAGCAGATCCTGCAGACGCTGCCGCATCGGTATCCGTTCGTGATGGTCGATCGCGTGCTCGAGATCGAGCCCGGCAAGCGCATCGTTGCGCTGAAGAACGTGACGATTAACGAGCCTTACTTCGTGGGCCACTTTCCCGGAATCCCGGTCATGCCCGGCGTGATGATCATCGAGGCGCTCGCGCAATCCGCAGCAATACTGACCTACCGGACGCTGAACCTGAAGCAGAGCGACGGCACGCTGTTTTACTTTGCCGGTATCGACGGCGCGCGCTTCAAGCGGCCGGTGACCCCCGGCGATCAGCTGCGGCTTGAAGTGGAAATGGTTCGCGTGATGCGCGGCATCGGCAAGTTCAAAACGCGCGCGCTGGTTGAGGGCGTCATGGTCGCAGAGGCCGAGCTGATGTGCGCGTATCGCAAGTCAGACGAGCGACGTTAGTGCCGCGCGCACATTCGACCGCAGTCATCGACCCCGCGGCCGAAATCGCCGGGGACGTGATGATCGGCCCGTTCTGCGTGATCGGTCCCGGCGTCACCATAGGCGCGGGTTCGGCGCTCGCACCGCACGTCGTCATCGGCGGCCGCACCACGATCGGCCGCAACAATCGTTTCTTCTCGTTCTGTGCCATCGGCGGCATACCGCAGGACAAGAAGTACGAAGGCGAAGACACCGAGCTCGTGATCGGCGACGGCAACACGGTGCGCGAGTCCTGCACGATCAGCCTCGGCACCGCGGGCGGCGGCGGCGTGACCAGTGTCGGTTCCGACAACTGGATCATGGCGTCGGTGCACATCGCGCACGACTGCGTCGTCGGCGACCACACGATTCTTGCCAACAACGCGACGCTCGCCGGGCATGTGACGCTCGGCGATTGGGTCATCCTCGGCGGCATGACAGCGGTGCATCAGTTCTGCGCGGTCGGCGCGCACGCATTGGCCGCTGGCGGGTCGATCGTGCTGCGCGACGTTCCGCCGTACGTGATCTGCAGCGGCAACCCGGCCGAGCCGCACGGCATCAACTCCGAAGGATTGAAGCGCCGCGGCGTCGATGCCGACACGATCAACCTGCTGCGGCGAGCGTACAAGACGCTGTATCGCGACGGGTTGACGGCCGCCGACGCGGTAACCGCACTCGGCGCTATGTCCAATGAGAATCCGCCTTCGGCCGCAGCGATTCACCTGCTGAAAGACTTCGTTAAGAACTCTCAGCGCGGCATCGTCCGTTAATGCCAGGTGAACGCACGATCGCGTTCGTAGCGGGCGAAGCATCCGGCGATCTGCTCGCCGCGCCCGTCATCTCTGAAGTTCTGCAACGCGCGCCCGGCGTGCGCTGCGCCGGCATCGGCGGCGACCGCATGATCGCCGCCGGCTTCGACGCCTG
>JBGSWX010000440.1:0-1509 GCA_041751695.1 Burkholderiaceae bacterium
CTAATGTGCTGAAACAAAATTGCTTGTAATGTTCCTAGGCGAGCGCATCGAGGCTATTCGAGACCTAGAGCGAAACCCTCCGGTGCCTTAGGAGTCGTGGTCGCTATGCTGCATAATAATGGGTGCACTTCGATAGTCACAAGTACTAGAGCACAACCTTAGTAAAGCGTGAGCACGTGATCGTGAGGGTTGAGGCAGCCTGAACCAATGAGCACCGAGTTGAGCGCGATGGAAGGGGCCGTTCCCGCCGATCGGGTTGAAGACCTGAGCCGGCAAACGGCGCAACGGTATGCGATCGCCGCGCAGGCGGCCACCGACGGTCTGTGGGACTGGAATCTCAAGGCCAACGAGATCTACCTCTCGCCGCGCTGGAAGAGCATGCTCGGTTTGGCCGAAGACGAAGTGGGGAACCATCCCGACGAGTGGCTGGATCGCGTCCACGGTAAAGATTTGGGTCGCTTGTTGGGGCGTTTGTCGGATCATCTGCACCGCGGCGCGGCGCAATTTGAGAGCGAGCATCGCGTGTTGCACGGCGATGGCAGCTATCGCTGGATGCGCAGCCGCGGCATTGCCGTGCGGGGGCCGGAAGGCGGACCGGTGCGCATGGTCGGCTGGCAAACCGACATCACAGACCGTAAGGCGGCCGAAGACCGCTTGAAGCACGAGGCTTGGCATGATCCCCTGACGGATCTTTCCAACCGCGCGTACTTTCAAGGGCAGTTGCAGCGCGCGGCCGCGCAATCGTCCACGCAGCCAGGGCGTTTGTTTGCGCTGTTGTTTCTGGCCCTCGACCATTTCAACAAAATCAACGACACTTTGGGGCACACCTTGGGCGATCAAGTGCTGATCGCCTTGTCTAACCGCGTGCGGCATTCCGTCCGGCCGGGCGACACGGTGTCGCGCATCGGCGGCGATGAGTTCGCGATCCTGCTCAAGAAACTAAAGGATCCGGCGGAAGCGTCGCACATCGCCGAGCGCATCCAGCGGGACTTGGCGCATCCGTTTAAGGTGGGCGAGCACCATGTGATGATGCAGCTCAGCATCGGTATCTCGCTGAGCTCCGATTCGCCCGACAAGCCGGCCGACCTGTTGCGCAACGCCGACGCCGCGATGTACCGCGCCAAGTCGCTGGGCCGCGCACGCTTCGAACTTTTCAATCCGCAGCAAGACGCGCCGGCCAGCGGCCACTATCTGGAAGCCGCGCTCAGCCGGGCGCTGGAGAACGGGGAATTCCGGGTACATTATCAGCCGATCGTGACGCTGCCCGAGGGCCGCGTCCGCTGCTGCGAAGCGCTGTTGCGTTGGCAAGATCCGCAAAAGGGATTGATGCTTCCCAACGAATTTCTGCCGGTGGCCGAGGAAACAGGCATGATCCTGCAGATCGGCGACTGGATGCTTCGCAAGGCATGCGCCGACGCCAAGGCCTGGCGGGACGCCGGCACGCCGGTGCGCGTGTCGGTGAACATCTCCGGACGGCAGTTCACCGGGCAAAATCTCTACGATGCGGTC
>JBGSWX010000441.1:0-1829 GCA_041751695.1 Burkholderiaceae bacterium
TGATTGTGGGTGAACTAACGCGCTGCCGCTGCCAGCCGACGACACTGACCCGGCACTGTTTTATCGACACCGAAGCGGTTGAAATGACTCCGCATTCGCGCGACAGGCATGGTCGGGCTATCTTCGCAAGTGCCGCCGCAGTTGCTCCACCTCTTCGATCAAATCGGCCACCAGCGCGGCCAGTTCCTGGTTGGCGTCGAAGCTGCGCTCGGTCGCCGCCATGCGGCGCGCGCGAATCAGATGCGCGCTGGCAAAGCGCATTTCGCCGCCGGTTGTCGATGCGCACGAAAGCAGGCCGGCTTCTACGCGTTCGACCACCCACTCGGGTCCGACGGCGCAAGCGCTCGCGAGCTCTTGTATGTCCAATGCGTGTTCTTCGAGCAGTGCGCCGCTCAGCAAGTTGTCTCGTGTCATGACTCGCCTTTCATATGACGGCGTGGATTGAATGACGACATCTCGCGCCCCATCGTCTCGTAAAGTTGGCGCGATTTTTCATCGTCGGCGGGCGGTAGCGCCAACTCGAGCTCCAGATACAGATCGCCCGCCGGGTCGCCCGGAATACCTCGCCCTTTGAGCCGCAACTTGCGACCGTTGGCCGATTCTTTCGGCACGTTGACTTCGACTCTGCCTGAAGGCGTCGGCACTTCGATGCTTGCGCCCAGTGCTGCTTCCCACGGCGCGACCGGAACCGTCTGTGTGACATCTCGGCCTTCGATGCGGTAGCTCGAATCGGGCTCGAAATGAATTTCCAGATACAGATCGCCCGCGGCGGCGCCATTGAGCCCGGCGCCGCCCTGGCCACGCAAACGGATGCTCTGCCCCTCTTTGACGCCCTTGGGTATCCGCACGTCGAGCACACGCTCGTCGGTGACGACCTGGCCTGTCTCGTCGAGGCGAGCGGACCGCAGTGCGAGCGAACGCGACGCGCCCTGATAGGTATCGGCCAGAGCAATCATCACGGTGGCGTGCTGATCGGCGCCGCGCATGGGTGCTTGCGCGCTGGCGCGGCGGGCGTGCGCCGCACGCCCGAACAACGTATTGAAGAAGTCGCTGAAATCCTCGTTGGCGCCCGGCGCACCTGCATCCGAGAATTCGTAACCTGCGTCCCAGCCCGGCGGGGGCTGAAACTCCTGGCCCGCGGCGCGTCGCTGCGACAACTTGTCGAAGGCCGCACGCTTTGCGGGATCGGACAGCACGGCATAGGCCTCGTTGATCTCCGCCATGCGCGCGGATGCATCGGCCTCCTTGCTCACGTCAGGATGATATTTTCGCGCCAGCGTGCGGTAAGCCTTCTTTATCGCGTCGGCCGCCGCAGTTTTTTCGACGCCGAGCGTCTGGTAGTACTCCTTGAACTCCATCGTCAGCGCCGCTGTCCGGTCGTTGCATCGAACACATGCCATGCCTCCGGCGCCGCGGTCAGATGTACAACATCGCCTTCGCGCACGACGGGCACGCCGTCGACGCGCCACTTGATCGGTGTATCACCGACGGTGCAATCGACGACCGCAGTATCGCCCATGTTTTCGACGAGTTCGACGCGCGCGGCGATGCCATGCGGTGCGATCTTCATTGCGCCGGGACGGACGCCCAGCACGATATCGCCACTGGCAGGTTCAGTTCCAGTCGTGAAAGGCGCAGCAAACGTGACGCCGGCGACTTGCACTTGCCCCTTCTCGATGTGCGCGGGCAGCAGGTTCATCGGCGGGCTGCCGATAAACGCGGCCACCGCAGTGGTCGCCGGGCGCGCAAACACTTCGGCGGGAGTTCCCACCTGCGCGATCCTGCCATCCATGAACACCGCCATGCGGTCGGCGATCGTCATCGCTTCT
>JBGSWX010000442.1:0-1880 GCA_041751695.1 Burkholderiaceae bacterium
GCCCGCATGACGATCGGCGATCTGGTGCTGGTCAACGCCTTCATGATCCAGCTCTACATTCCGATGAATTTCCTGGGCGTGATCTATCGCGAGATCAAGCAGAGCATGGCCGACATGGACCGCATGTTCATGCTGCTCGAGAAAAATCGCGAAATCGCCGATGCGCCCGATGCGCAGCCGCTCACGGTGCGCGCGGCCGAAGTCCGCTTCGACCACGTCGATTTCTCGTACGACGTTCGGCGCCAGGTGCTGCACGACGTAAGCCTGGTGATTCCCGGCGGTTCGACCACCGCCGTGGTCGGTGCGACCGGCTCGGGCAAGTCGACGCTGGCGCGACTGTTGTTCCGTTTTTACGACGTCAACGACGGTCGTGTGTTGATCGACGGCCAGGACGTGCGCACGTTGCAGCAGGAGAGTCTGCGTGCTGCGATCGGCATCGTTCCGCAGGACACGGTACTGTTCAACGACACGATCGAATACAACATTGCCTATGGCCGGCCCGGCGCGAGCCGGCAGGAAGTCATCGTCGCTGCGCGTGCTGCGCACATTCACGTCTTCGTCGAGTCGCTGCCCGATGGCTACGACACCCGGGTCGGCGAGCGCGGGCTGAAACTTTCCGGCGGCGAAAAGCAGCGCGTCGCGATTGCACGCACGTTGCTGAAAGATCCCGCGATACTGGTGTTCGACGAAGCGACGTCGGCGCTCGACTCGCGCACCGAGCGCGTGATCCAGCAGGAGCTCGAGAGCATCTCGCAAAGCCGCACCACGCTGGTAATTGCGCACCGACTTTCCACCGTCGTGCACGCAGATCAGATTCTGGTGATGGATCATGGTCACATCGTCGAGCGCGGCACGCACAGCGAGCTGCTGGCGCGCGGCGGCGCGTATGCGTCGATGTGGGAGATTCAGAGCCGCGAGAGGGCCAAGGTCGAGGCAACTCTTGCGGCCGCGTGAGCGGATGACCGTACTTACCCTGTCGGGTCAACGCCCTCTAAGCGCAGCCGTTTTGCTAGACTGATTTTTGAATTTCCGAGGAGACATAAACAATGAAACTTTCCCGCTTGTTGCTGGCAATGGCAGGTGCGGGTCTGGTCGGTTCCGTGGCAGGCAGCGCGTACGCGCAGGAACTCACCGGCACGCTGAAAAAGATTAAGGACACCGGCTCGATCACGATCGGCCATCGCGAATCGTCGATTCCATTTTCGTATCTCGACGACAAGCAGCAGCCGGTCGGCTACGCGATGGAGTTGTGCGGCAAGGTGGTTGACGCCGTAAAAACCGAATTGAAACTGCCGAATCTGAAGGTTGCGTATCAACCGGTCACATCGGCCAACCGCATTCCGCTGCTGCAAAACGGCACGATCGATCTCGAATGCGGTTCGACCACCAACTCGGTCGAGCGCCAGAAGCAGGTTGCATTCGGTCCGACGTATTTCGTGGTCAACATATCGGCCGCGGTGAAGAAAGATTCGGGCATCAAGACTTTCGCCGACCTGAACGGCAAGACGGTGGCCTCGACGTCGGGCACGACCTCAATTCCGCTGCTGCGCGGCTACGAAAAAGCCAAGGGCATCGACTTCAAGGAGCTGCAAGCCAAGGATCACGCCGAATCGATGCAGTTGGTAGCGACCGATCGTGCGCAGGCGTTCATCATGGACGACATCCTGTTAGCGGGCCAGATTGCCAATCAGCAAAACCCGGGCGCGTACATGATCCTGTCCGAATCGCTGCGCACCGAGCCGTACAGCATGATGCTGCGCCGGGAAGACCCGCAATTCAAGGCGCTCGTCGATCGCGCAGTCGGCAACGTCTACAAGTCGGGCGAGATCGACAAGATTTACGCCAAGTGGTTTACGAGCGCAATTCCGCCGCGCAATATC
>JBGSWX010000443.1:0-5377 GCA_041751695.1 Burkholderiaceae bacterium
TTTCATGCTTCACTACAACATGCCGCCGTTCGCCACCGGCGAGACGGGACGCGTCGGTGCGCCGAAGCGGCGCGAAGTCGGCCACGGCCGCCTGGCGAAGCGCGCACTGGTGGCGTGCCTGCCGTCGTACGACGAGTTTCAGTATTCGCTGCGTGTGGTGTCCGAGATCACCGAGTCGAACGGTTCATCGTCGATGGCATCGGTGTGCGGCGGCTGCCTGGCTCTGATGGATGCGGGCGTGCCGATGAAGGCGCACGTGGCGGGTGTCGCGATGGGTCTGATCAAGGAAGGCAACAAGTTTGCCGTGCTGACCGACATCCTTGGCGATGAGGATCACCTGGGCGACATGGACTTCAAGGTGGCCGGCACCGCGACCGGCGTGACCGCGCTGCAGATGGATATCAAGATCGAAGGCATCACGCGCGAGATCATGCAGGTCGCATTGGCGCAGGCGAAGGAAGCGCGCATGCACATCCTGCAGAAGATGCAGGATGCCATCGGCGCCTCGCGCGGTGAGCTCTCCGCGTTTGCGCCGCGCATGATCAAGATGAAGATCAATCCCGAAAAGATTCGCGACGTGATCGGCAAGGGCGGCGCAGTCATTCGTGCGCTGACCGAAGAAACGGGCACGCAGATCGACATCGAGGACGATGGCACGATCATCATCGCCAGCGTCGATCAGGACAAGGGACGCGAAGCGCAGCGCCGAATCGCCGAGCTGACGGCAGAAGTCGAAGTCGGCAAGGTGTACGACGGCACGGTGCTGCGCCTGCTCGACTTCGGTGCGATTGTGCAGATTCTGCCGGGCAAGGATGGTTTGCTGCACATTTCGCAGATCGCCAACGAACGGGTCAACGCCGTGGCCGACTATTTGAAGGAAGGCCAGGCGGTCAAGGTCAAGGTGATCGAGGCCGACGAAAAAGGGCGCGTGCGGTTGTCGATGAAAGCGGTGGGCGGCGATGGCGTCGCCGCCGCTGCGCAACAGCAGCAGTAGGGCTGTAAGAGAATCCTCGGCGCTATCGATGGCGCCGTGGTTTTTTATGAACCGCTTCGCGACCCGCGTATTCGTCTTGCTCGCCGCTGCCGCGTGGGCAACCACGCTGCCGGCGCAGGCCCCCATGCCTACCGAACCCGGCGATCCGTACCTGTGGCTCGAAGAAGTCGACGGCGCGCGCGCTCTCGACTTCGCGCGCGACGCGAGCACGCGCACATTGTCGGACCTGCGCGCGCGAGCGGAGTTTGCGCAGATTCGCGATGAGGTCCGCGAAGTGCTCGACTCGCGTGAGCGGATTGCGCAGGCCGCCGTGCACGGCGATTACCTCTACAACTTCTGGCAGGACCGCGCCAATCCGCGCGGGCTCTGGCGCCGCACGACGTGGGCCGAGTATCGAAAGCCTCAGCCTGCGTGGGAAACGGTACTCGACATCGACGCACTTGCGCGCGACGACAAGGAAAACTGGGTTTGGAAGAACGCGCAGTGCCTGCCGCCGCGCGGAGACCGGTGTCTGCTGAGTCTGTCGCGTGGAGGCGGCGATGCGATCGTCGTGCGCGAGTTCGATCTTGCCGGGAAACAATTCGTCGCTGACGGATTCGTCTTGCCCGAAGCCAAATCGGAAGTCGATTGGCGCGACCGCGACACGATCTACGTCAGCACCGATTTCGGGGCCGGCAGTCTGGCTGACAGCGGCTATCCGCGAATCGTAAAGCGCTGGAGTCGCGGCACTCCGCTCGCACAGGCCTTCACCGTTTTCGAGGGGCAACGCACTGACGTCGGTGTCGGCGCGTGGGTCGATCACGACGTGCGCGATGGCACGACGAGAGTTACAGAGGGTGTGCGTCGCTCGATCGCGTTCTACAACGGCGAAACTTTCGTGTTGCGTGACGGTGTGCCGGTGCGCCTCGTGGTGCCGAATGACGCCGCCGCGCAGATCGTCGGTCCGTGGCTCGTCCTCCGGCTGCGCACCGCGTGGGACATCGGTGGCCGCTCGTATCCGGCCGGCGCCCTGATCGCCGCGAAGACGCAGGAATTCTTGGACGGAAAGCGCGCGTTTGAAGTTTTGTTCGAGCCGACCGCGCGCACTGCGCTGCAGAGGGACTGGTCCGCTACCCGCAACACGATCGTGCTCGACGTCCTCGACAACGTCCGCAGTCGTTTGTGGGTGCTGACACCATCAAGCAGCGGCTGGCGCCGCGAGGAAATTGCCCTCCCATCCCTGGGCGCAGCGAATGCGCGGCCGGTCGATCGCTACGCGTCGGATCAACTCTTCATCACCTATCAGGATTTTCTGACGCCGCCGACGCTGTTCGTCGGCGCCGCCGGACAGCCGATCGAAAAGCTGAAGTCGACGCCGGCGTTTTTCGACGCGTCGCGTATGACCGTGCAACAGCTCGAGGCGGCATCGCGCGATGGCACGCGTGTGCCGTATTTCGTTATCGGTCCGGCTGGCGTGAAGAATGCGCCGACGATGCTGTACGGTTACGGCGGCTTCGAGAACGCGCTCGAACCGTTTTACAGCGGCGCGCTCGGTCGCGCGTGGCTCGCGCGCGGCGCAGTGCTGGTTATCGCAAACATTCGCGGCGGCGGAGAGTTCGGGCCCGCGTGGCACCAGGCAGCGTTGAAAGAAAAGCGCCAGAACGCGTTCGACGATTTCATTGCGATTGGCGAAGATCTCGCGCGGCGCGGCATCGCGCAGCCGAAGCAGATCGGCATTCGCGGCGGCAGCAACGGCGGGTTGCTGGTCGGCGCTGCATTGACGCAGCGGCCGGAATTGTTCGGTGCCGCGGTGGCGCAAGTGCCGCTGCTCGACATGAGGCGTTACAACAAGCTGCTGGCAGGTGCGAGCTGGATGGCTGAGTACGGCGATCCCGATGTGCCCGAGCAAAGGGCGTACATCGCAAAGTATTCGCCGTACCAGAACGTGCGCAAGGATGCGCGCTATCCGCCGACGCTGTTCGTCACGTCGACGCGAGACGATCGAGTGCATCCCGCACACGCCCGCAAGATGTTCGCGCGCATGCGTGAGCAGGGGCACGACGCCTGGTACTACGAGAACATCGAAGGCGGCCATGGGGCAGCATCGAACAACGAGCAGCGCGCGTTGATGACAGCGATCGAGTACACGTTCTTGTGGAAACACCTCGGAGGTAAACCGTGAGTCCTCCGCCCGGCCGCCCGAAGGAGGACTCGCTCCCGCCTGGCGGGACGGCGCGCAGCGCCCAGGGTGCACCAGAAGTCTCGATGCGCGCGATCGAGATCGCGCAGCCTGGCGGGCCCGAGGTGCTGCGGCTGACGCAACGCCCCGTGCCGCAACCCGCCGACGGTGAGGTCCTGATTCGGGTGCAGGCCGCGGGTGTGAATCGGCCGGATGTTCTGCAGCGCAAGGGCGCCTACGCGCCGCCGGCGGGCGCATCCGATCTGCCCGGACTGGAAGTGTCCGGCACCATCGAAAGCGGCCACGTGGAGAACTCGGGCTTCAAGATCGGCGACGAAGTGTGCGCGCTGGTCGCCGGCGGCGGCTATGCGGAATACTCCGTCGCGCCGCTCGCGCAGTGTCTGCCGAAGCCGCGCACACTTTCGTTTGCCGAAGCAGCCGGGTTGCCCGAAACCTACTTCACGGTCTGGAGCAACGTGTTCGATCGGGCGCGATTGGCCCCCGGCGAATCGCTGCTGGTGCAGGGCGGCTCGAGCGGAATCGGCGTGGCTGCGATTCAATTGGCCGCGGCGCTCGGCAACACCGTCTATGCGACCGCGGGCAGCGATGAGAAATGCGAAGCGTGCGTCAAGCTCGGTGCGAAGCGCGCCATCAACTATCGAACCGAGGACTTCGTCGAGGTGTTGAAAAAGGAAACCGCCGGCCGCGGTGTCGATGTCATTCTCGACATGGTGGCCGGCGACTATGTGCCGCGCGAAATCGAATCGCTGGCCGATGACGGCCGGTTAGTCTTCATCGCGCTGCTTGGCGGGTCCAAGGCGCTGCTCGATCTGAGCGCCGTTCTGCGCCGCCGGCTGACAGTGACCGGCTCGACGCTGCGTCCGCGCTCTGTCGCGTTCAAGGGCGCGATTGCAAAGCGGTTGCGCGAAGTCGTTTGGCCGCTGATCGACTCGGGACGAGTCAAGCCGATGTTGTTTCGCACGTTTCCACTCGCGCAGGCAGGCGACGCGCACAGGCTGATGGAGTCGAGCCAGCACGTCGGCAAGATCGTGCTGACGGTCGGCAACGGCGCCGACCGCGCGCGATGAAGTCGCGCCGTTCGCTGGTCGCTGCAAACTGGAAGATGAACGGGTCGCGCGCCGCCAATGAAGTCTGGCTGAATGAATTCGGCGCGCGTAAGGGCGCGGTCGCGTGCGACGTCCTCGTGTGTGCACCGAGCGTGTATCTGGACCAGTTGCGGCACGCGCTGAGTCGCGACGAGATTTCGGCGCAGGACGTATCTGCCCACGAGCCCGGCGCATACACGGGCGACATCGCCGCGGCAATGTTGAAGGACGCCGGCTGCGGCTGGGTGATCGTCGGACACTCCGAGCGCCGCCACTGGCACGGCGAAACCGATGCGATCGTTGCCACGAAGGCGGAGCGTGCGTTGCAGGCAGGCTTGCGGGCGATGGTCTGCATCGGTGAGACGCTGCAGCAGCGCGAAGCCGGGCAGACGCACGCGGTCTTGAAGTCGCAGCTTGCCGCAGTGCTGGATCGCATCGGCGCAGAAGGACTGTCGAGCGGGGCACTGGCCTACGAGCCCGTGTGGGCGATCGGCACCGGCCGCACGGCAACGCCCGGGCAGGCGCAGGACGTGCATGCCGCTTTGCGCACGCAGATCGGACGTGCGGCAGACAGCGTAAGAATTTTGTACGGCGGCAGCGTGAAGCCGGCAAATGCCGCGGAACTATTCGCGCAGCCCGACATCGACGGTGGGCTGATCGGCGGTGCATCGCTGGATGCAGCGGATTTCGTTGCGATTTGTGCGGCCGTGCCCAAGTAACATCGGACAATCGAAGCAGGTATTGGAAGAAGGATTCGGAATGGCTTGGTTAACTACATTGCTGATCGTCGTGCAAGTCATCGCGGCGATTGCCGTCATCGTGCTGGTGCTGCTTCAGCACGGCAAAGGGGCGGATATGGGCGCCGCGTTCGGCGGCGGTGCATCGGGCAGCCTGTTCGGCGCGACCGGCTCGGCGAATTTCCTGTCGCGCAGCACCGGCGTTGTCGCAACCGTATTTTTTGCCGCCACGCTCGGCCTGGCCTACACGAGCACCGAGACCAAGCGTCCCGCTTCGGAGACCGGCGGCGTGATGGGAGAGCCGGCGACGACACCGGCTCCCGCGCCGGCCCCAAGAGATATCCCGACGCCGAGCGGGCCAGCGCCGCAAAGTGCTCCGGCG
>JBGSWX010000444.1:0-6201 GCA_041751695.1 Burkholderiaceae bacterium
GCTGCTCGCGGCGCCAAGCGCGTAGCGCAATGGTTGCCACACCACAGGCGCCATGTAGTCATCCACCAGATCGAACGCGCGATCGTTCGATCGACGAAAGAGCTCGATCAGCCGACCGCTCTCTTCCGCGCACACCGCAGCGCACTCTTCTGTACTGGGCAAAATGCGTTGCAGAAACGCGCGATCTTCGCGGTGACGCGCGCCTGCTTCCATGCCGATGGCGAATTCTCCCGCCGGCAAATTCGGCGCGTGCGCGGAGTTCGAAAACCCCGCCTGTCGCTCGAATACCGCGGCCACCGCATTGCGCCTAGCGACGATCGGAAATACACGGGCGATTGCTGGCCAGGTTCGCAACACGCCGGCCGCCATGCGCAGCAGGCGCGGCTGATGTACCAGCCGGCTTACAAACCGATAGCCAAAAGCGCCTCCGTGCGGAGCTTTGCTTGCAGGTATGCGTGCGACAGCGGGCGCCGAAGGCATCAAAATGCGCCTGTCACGCAGCGCCGACTGTAACGCCGGCGGTTAATGCGTCGATGCGCTGCTTCGATGTGTCGGCGATGTGCAGCATCGCACAGGCCTGAGCCAGCGATCGCGCCTCTTCGAAGCCGGCGATCGCACGTTCGTTGCGGCTGGCTGCCATTTCAGTCTCGGCCAGCCAGTACGCTGCTTCCGCCTCGTACGCGTGCTGCTCGTATAGGCGGGCCGAGGTCTGTGCGGCTGTCAGCGCGGTCCGCGCATCGTCGTACCGGCTGCATCGGGCCAGCGCGATGCCGAGGTTTAGCGACAGGTAGTACTCGTTGTAACGACCGCCTGCGAGATAGGCTTTCTCGGCAATGGCTTTCTCGAGCAGCGCGACCGCTGCTGCGGGCTCGTCACCCTGGGCCATCGCGCCCCCCACAGCTGCCAAGATCGCTGGATACATTGTTGGTACATCGTTGGTCGTGCACGATTGCAGCGCGGCTCGCAGCAGCTGCGCAGCTTCGCCATAGCGATGACACGCGACCCAAATTTCGCCCTGGACAAAATCGACCATCACGCGCGAGAACGCGTGCTCACGACCCGTCAGTTCGCGATAGGCTGCATCGCACTGATCCTGTGCCACGTCGAACTGCGCCATGCGCGCGAGCAAGTCGGCCATGAACACCTTGACATTGACCGCAGCGATCACCGCCCAACCCGGCATGATCCTGCGGGCAGCGAGCTCAGTGGCGAACTGCCGCTCCACCATGCGCGCGTCGTTCAGCGCTTCTTCGTACCGGCCGAGTCCGTGATTCAGCATCATGCGCGCCTGCATCGCTGCCATTTGCAGGCTGTGGCTTTGACCAGTAATCGCGGCTTCCGCAGCCTGGTTCGCGATATCGAGGCCTTGTCGGTAAGTGCCGCGCGTCCATAGCATTACTGCGAGCTGCAGCGAAACCGCAGCTTCACGCTTCTTGTCGCCTATGGTTTGTGTGATGACTTGCGCGCGCTCCAGATTGTCAACGATGTCGTCGACGCGGCCGAGCGGGAGCAGCGCGCCAATCGCTTCCATGCGAAGACCGAGCTCGAGCGTTGCTCGCGCGGAAGCGTCGGCCACGCGCCGCGCCGCATCTCGGCCCATGTCGAACATCGTGAGCGCGTGACGGTTGGCCGATCGCTCGATCGAGCGCGACATCGATCGCAGCGCGAACTCGGCGGCCTCAGCCCATGCTTCGCCGGCGTAGGCGTGATGCGCCAGCACTGAAGCGCGTTCCGATGACTTCTCGGCGGCGTGTTCGCGCAATGCGCCAAATGCCGCACGGTGCAGCACTTTCCGCCGCGGATGCGTCAACGCGGCGGCAACGACTTCCTGCACCAGCGCATGCGGAAATTCGTAGCGGGTCTCACCTTCGGTGACGCGGGCGATCAGCAGTCCCGCAACCACTGCATGCGAAAGGCGGCTCTCCGCCTCGGCCGCGGTGACGTGGTGCATCGATGCCAGCAACTCGCTGGTAAACGGCTCGCCGATGATCGCCGCTGCCTCAAGAGCCGTCTTGGCGGCGGCCGGCAGCCGATCGACTCGCGCGCCGATGACGGCGGCGATCGATCCGGGTACGCGCAGTTCGGCCTCGGGCCGGATGCAACGATAAGCCCCCGGCGCGCCGATCAATGTCCCGTCATCGACCAGCGTCAGCGTCATCTGCTCGAGATAAAACGGGTTGCCCTGCGCCTTGTCGGCCAGATCGCTGATCAGTGACTGCACCGAGTCGTCTGCGCCGAGGATCGCGTGCGCCATCTGCAACATATCCTGCGGCTCGAGCGCGCGCATGACGTGTTCTGCGAACCAGGGTGCATCGATCCAGCGCGGCTGAAATTGATGCCGGTACGTCACGCATACGAGCACAGGCAAATTCTCGATCCGTCGCAGCACCTGTTCGAGCAGGCGCAGGCTTTCGCGATCGGCCAGTGCCAGATCTTCGACCACCAGCAGCAGCGGTCCCGATTCAACGCGCTTGGTGATCAACCACTGCAGAGCGTCGCCGATACGGCGTCGGCGTTGCGACGGAGTCAACGCAGTCCACGCTTCGCTCGGCGTACCGAGTTCCAGAAGATCGATCGCCGCGTCGCGGTGCGTGCCGGCGGCCGGTTCCCATGCGTCCATCGAAGCGACAGCTGCGTCGGCCTGACTTTGTGCAGCCCCGTCTGCCGGCGACGGCATTAACTCGCGCATCAAATCGGCGATCACCGCATACTGGACATGCGAGCCGTAGGCATGCGCCGCCACGAAGCATGCGTTGAAACCGCTTTCGCGCATCGCCCGACAGAACTCCGCGATCACGCGCGACTTGCCGATGCCTGCTTCTCCGGTCAGCCCGATCACCCGCATCCTGCTCGCCAGCGCCTGATTTCCCACCGCACTCAGTGCCGCCAGGACTTCAAAGCGATTGATCAGTGGCGCAAGTGCTCCGTGCCGCGCCATGGATGCCGCGGCCGGGCGTTGCTCCTTCAAAAGTAACTCGTACAGCTCGACGGCCGAATCGAATCCCGCAAGCGTCTGCGCTCCGAGCGGTTTCGCCTCAATATGCCGCTCGACGAGCCGGAACGTCGCACCACTGATCAGGACGCTTCCAGGACGTGCCATCCCCTCGATGCGTTTTGCAAGATGGGCGGTGAGCCCGTCGGCGCGATAGTGCGAAGAAAGATATTCGCTCGCGGAGCTTACGACCAGTTCACCGGATGCGATGCCGACCCTGACAGCTATGGGCTTATCGCCCTCGGCGCGCGCAAGATTCCATTCAACCACCGCGCGCTGGATCGCCAGCCCCGCCAGACACGCCCGCAGCGCGTGATCTTCCTGCGCTAGCGGCGCTCCGAAGAGCGCGAGCACACCGTCACCAAGCAATTGGCTAATGATGCCGCCATAAGCTTTGACATGCCCGGACATCAACGCCAGCGCCGGATCGAGATACTTGCGCGCTTCCTCGGGGTCAGGGTTTGCAATCTGTTCGGTCGAGCCGCATAGATCGGCGAACATCACAGTGGCGTGCTTGCGCTCGGGCACCGCGTGACGCGCGGACTCCGCCGTAGGTGCGCTCCGCCGCTTCGACACCTTCGGCAGGCTCTGTGTGGGTTCAGCAAGCGGCAGGGCTACGCCACAACCGGAGCAGTACCGATCACCGCGCTTCCACTCGTTCCCGCAGGCGCAAACCGTAATCGGCATTTTTTTCGCCCCCCGCGTTGCAGACTACTAGCTCAACACGGCAACGTCCAGCCTATCGAGGGTCAGTCGGCCGTCTTGGCCATACGCCGGCCAGGACCTTCTCCAGCCACAGGACGCCGAGCATCGTCTTGACGTCCGTCACTGTGCCATCGCGCACCCATTGCAATAGTTCCTGCCACGGTGCGGTGAATACTTCGAGCGTTTCGCCCGCATCGAGCGTGGCGCCAGCGTGCGTGAGCTCCTCAGCGAGGAACATCTCGATCTTCTCGTCGCAGTATCCGATCGCGTTATGCAAGCCGCCCAAATAACTCCAGCGGGCAGCGAGGTAGCCGGTCTCCTCCAGAAGTTCGCGTTGTGCGCACGTGAAGGCGTTTTCACCGGGGTCGATCTTCCCGGCCGGAAACTCAACCACCGTGCGCTTCAGCGGATAACGAAACTGACGCTCGAGCACGACGCGGCCGTCAGGCAACAACGGAACGATCATGACGGCGCCTGGATGCCGCAAGTATTCGCGAGCACCGACGTGCCCATCCGCCGAGCGCACATCGTCCACGTAAAGGCGCAGAAAGGTGCCCTCGTAGATGAGACGGCTGCTGAGTGTCTGCTCGGTCAGCGCATCGTCACGATCTGAACCCGACATCGCCGGCTACCCGCCGAGCGTGCGCGTCATCGCATTGGCACACAGTTGCAGCAGGTACTGCGGGAGAATGCCGAGGACAAGCACCAAGATGCCGTTGACCGATAGCGCCACGCGCATGTCGGTCGGTGCGACTATTGGAATCGCGTCGATTTCGGGCGCCGGTTCGTCGAAGTACATCGTCTTGACGATGCGCAGGTAATAGAACGCTGCGATCAATGAAGTGAGCACCGCTATCACCGCCAACGAAACGGCGGCGACAGTCGCACCTTCGCTTAACAGTGCCTGCAACACTACGAGTTTGGCGTAAAAGCCAACGGTCGGCGGAACGCCCGCCAGCGAGAACATCAACAGCAGCATCACGAACGCATACCACGGGCTGCGCTTGGCCAGGCCGCGAAAGTCGGCGATCTCTTCGGCTTCGAATCCCTGCCTCGACAGCAGCAGCATCACGCCGAACGTGCCGAGCGAAGTCAGCGCGTAGGTGATCAGATAGAACATCGCCGCGCTGTAGGAGTCCGCAATCAGCACCGGATCTCTGGCCGTAACCCCAGAGAGCATCGCAAGCAACACGAAGCCCATCTGTGCGATCGTCGAATACGCGAGCATCCGCTTCAAATTGGTCTGCGCGATCGCGGTCAGATTGCCGAGCACCAGCGAAGCGACCGCGAGCAGCGCGAGAATCTTCTGCCAGTCGACGGACAGCGGCAGCAGCCCTTCGACCAGAATCCGGAACGCGATCGCAAAGATCGCCAGCTCGGGTGCCGAGCTGATCAGCAGCGTGATGGGAGTCGGTGCGCCCTGATAGACATCGGGCGCCCACATGTGAAACGGCACGACACCGAACTTGAACGCAAGCCCGGCGATCACGAACACAATCCCGAGCAGCAGCGAAGCACGGCTGACGATCTGCCCGCCCGCCACCCGGCGCGCCAGCTCGTCGATTTCGAGCGTGCCGGTCGCACCGTAGAGCATCGACATTCCGTAAAGCAGGAAGCCCGAAGCCAGCGACCCGAGCACGAAGTACTTCATCGCCGCCTCGCTCGAGCGCGGATCGTCGCGCCGCAGCGCGACCAGTGCGTACATCGAAAGCGCCTGCAGCTCGAGGCCGAGGTAGATCACCAGCAGGTTGTTGGCCGAGATCATTAACATGATCCCGAGCAGCGTGAACAGCGTCAGTGTGAACAGCTCGCCCTTCCAGATGCCGCGTGCGCGCGCATACGATTGAGCGCACACGAGCATGAAGCCGCAGCAGAAGATCGCGAACAGCTTTAGCACATGGCCCATCGGGTCGGCGATGTACATGCCGCCGAAGGCGACGACGACTTCATCACGCGCAAGCGAAAAGCAAACCGCTGCGCCAACCGCCAGCAGTGCCAGCATCGTCAAACCGTACGTGACGTTGCGCCGCTCGTCCGAAACGAAGAGATCGACCACCAACACGATGCTGGCCGCGGCGAGCAGCACGATCTCTGGAAGCGCGACGCCAATGTTGAGCGAGTTCATCTACTGCACCGCTCCCGTGGCGACCGGCAGTTTCGATACCGCGACGTGTTTCAACAACTGCGCAACCGACGCATCCATCAGGTCGGTCACCGGTTTCGGATACAGCCCCATCCACAACACGGCCGCGGCGAGCAACGTCAGGATCGCGAACTCGCGGCCGTTGACGTCGGCCAGCTCGGCAACGTGCTTGTTCGCTACGTCGCCGAAAATGACACGCTTGTACATCCACAGCGAGTAAGCGGCGCCGAGCACCAGGGTCGTGCCGGCGATCAATGCAATCCAGAAGTTGTATTGCACGGCGCCGAGGATCACCATGAACTCGCCGACGAAGCCGCTGGTCGCGGGCAATCCTGCGTTTGCCATCACGAACAGCATGAAG
>JBGSWX010000445.1:0-3331 GCA_041751695.1 Burkholderiaceae bacterium
AGTCGGCTTCGCTGCGATTCGAGGTCAGGATCGGCGCCGCGGTCGACGAGCTCACGCGGATCGGAAAGCAGGTCGAACAGCATCGGTGCGAAGCCCTCGGTGAAGACGAACTTGTAGCGGCCATCGAAGACCATGAATATACGGGCGTCGATCGGTACGACACCTAGCGCTTCGGCCACCGGCGTCATCGAGTAGTCATACTCACTGATCACGAATTCGCGCCACCTCGCAGGTCGTTCGCCGTGCAACCAACCCTGCAGCGCGCGACCTTCGAGCCGGTGCGCGGGTGCGGCGCCGCCTGCGTACTCGACGAACGTGGGCGCCAAGTCGATGCTTTCGATCAGCGCGTCGCACACGGTGCCACGGGTGCGATCAGCCGAAGGCGCCGGATCGACGACGATCAACGGAATCTTGACCGAGGGCTCGTGGAAAAAATCCTTCTCGCCAAGCCAGTGATCACCAAGATAGTCACCGTGGTCCGACGTGAACACGATCATCGTCGAGTCCAGCAGGCCGCGCACACGCAAGCCCTCTATCAGCACGCCGATCGAATCGTCAATCTGCTTAACCAGACCCATGTAGGCAGGGATGACCGCCGCGCGCACCTCGTCGCGCCCAAACGCGCGCGAGACGCGCAGCTTCATGAACTCGCGATAGAGCGGATGTGGATCGCGCCGCTCGGCATCGCTGCGCACTGCCGGCAGCACGTCATCCGCCGAGTACATCGCGTGATAGGGCGCGGGCGCGATGCATGGCCAGTGCGGCTTGATGTAGGACAGATGTAAACACCACGAGTCGTCAGCCGCGGTGTCGATGAAGTCGAGCGCGCGCTGCGTGACGTACGGCGTTTCCGAATGCTCGGCCTTCACACGCGCGGCACGCGTGCTGTTTCCAAGCAGCCAGCCCGACAGCAGATTGCCGTCTTCGTCTTCGCCTGAGTTGGCGCATTCTTCCCACGGGTTGTCACTGTCGTAGCCCAGCTCGCGCAGCCATGCGTTGTAGCGCGGCTCGCGTGGATCGTATTTGCCGCCGGGGCCTTCGCTGTGCAATCCATCGTCACGCTCGAAAGGATCGAAGCCGCATTCGGCAACGCGCACGCCGATCTCGGAAGCCGGATCGATGCCGAGCCGCGCCATTCCCTCGACGTCGGCCGCCATATGCGTCTTGCCGACCAGCGCGGTGCGCATGCCGAGCGGTCGCAGATAATCGCCGAGTGTCAGCTCGCCCACCTTCAGCGGAAAGTTATTCCACGCCGCGCCGTGCGAGTCGACGTAGCGGCCAGTGTAAAAGCTCATGCGCGACGAGCCGCAGATCGGGCTCTGACAATACGCGCGCGAGAACAGCACGCCGCGCGCCGCCAGCGCATCGATGTTCGGTGTGGTCAGGCGCGGATGACCGGTGCACGACAGGTAATCCCAGCGAAGCTGGTCGCACATGATGAACAGGATGTTGCGCCGCTCGCGATTCATCGGTGCGCCGAGGGATGCGGAGCTACGACGCTGCGTCGATCACTGTTGAATGCCCGCCGCCTTCACGACCGGCTCCCATTTGGCGCGGAACGCCGCGATCATCTTCGCGGTTGCTTCCGGGCCGGCGGCGACCGGATCCATGTTGGCGTCGCGAAACTTCTGCTGCATCTCTTTCGACTTCATGATCGCTTCGATCGCGCTGCCGAGTTCACGTACGCGCGCGGCTGGCATCGACGCTGGCGCAAAGAAGACATTCCACCCATCGGCCACTACGTCCAAGCCGGCCTCCTTCAATGTCGGCACGTTGGGCAGCTCAGGCGCACGCTTCGCACCGCCGATCGCAAGAATGCGCAGCTTGCCGCCCACATGCTGCGGCAGCAGCGTGTCGAGCGTATCCACCGCGACCGGCACCTGGCCGCCGATCAGATCGGTGAGCAGCGGCGCGGAACCGCGATAGCCGATCACCTGCGGTTTGACCTTTGCTGCGTCGGCCAGCATCAACGCGAAGTAGTGCGGCAGACTGCCGGTGGCCGGCACACCGAAGTTGGCCTGCTCCGGATTGGCGCGCAACCAGGCGATCAAGTGATTGATCTCCCGCACGGGTACCGCCGTGCCCACCGCCACGCCGAATTCATAGCGCGAGACTTGCGCCACCGGCACAAAATCCGTCAGCGGGTCGTAGCCGACGTTCTTGAACGCGAGCGGCGCGACGACATTCACGGCAGGGTTGCCGATCATCAATGCCGCTTCTGTGGCCGGCGTGCTGCGGAATGACTGCGCAGCCACGCGCCCGCCGGCGCCGGCCTTGTTTTCCACCACCACCGTCGCGCCGAGCTTTTCGCGCAACGCGTCGCCCACCAGTCGCGCAGCGCGGTCGGACGCACCCCCCGGCGCATAGCCGACGATGATCTTGATCGTCTCGGGCTTCTGCGCGTGCGCCGTGGCACCCAGCAGCAGCGCGCATGTCGCGACGAATAATTTCGCAAGCTGAACCATGGTTTGCCTCGCGTTGAATTTTTGCCTTGCCACATTCTGCTCCAGCCGCGTGGCTAGATGCCGAGTTTGCGCAGCAGTGTCATGGCGCCCATCAAGATCGGCTGATGCACCAGATAGATCGTGAGCGCCCAGGTGCCGAGAAACAGCAGCCAGCGCGGCGCCCGTTCATTGAGCGGTATCAGCGCCGCCGGAATGCGCCATTGAGCGCGTTGCCAGCGCGCCGCCAGCCCTGCGCCTAGCAGGACGACTCCGATCCACGGGAACAGCGGCACGTAGTCCTCGGTGCGTGGCTTGAACGTCATGAATCCGATGATCGTCGCCGGAGGCGTATTGAACAATTCGTTCGAGTAAGCGAGCCCGATCACGATGCACGCGGCGCCGAGCGCGATGTTCCAAACGTTCAACATCAGCAGAGGCCGCGCGATCAGCAATGCCGCTGCGACGAAGTGCAGAATTCCGAAGTAGATGAAGCGCTGACCGAACACCAGCCAGCTGCCCACTGAGACCAGCAGCGCAGCCGCCGCGATTTGCGCCCAGCGTTTCCAGAAATCCGACGCCGACGGTTTGAACGACGTGCGCAACACCAGGCTCATGCCGACCAGCATTAGAAACTGCGTGACGATCGCGGTGCGCCAAGCGATCCACGGCTGATCGCGGGTCATCGCCAGATCGACCCAGCCGAAGTGGGCGAGGTCGTAGATGAAGTGATAGACGATCATCTGCGCCACTGCGAAGCCGCGCAGCGCGTCAACCAGTCGCAGGCGTGACGCCGGGTTCATCGTTGAGCGGATGGCGGCATAATCGTGCGAAGCAGTCTATTCGAGGATCGCTCATGTTGATGTCATCGCAGGATTATCGGGAGTCGC
>JBGSWX010000446.1:0-8647 GCA_041751695.1 Burkholderiaceae bacterium
GCGGCGTCGCAGCGCCGCCCTCGGTGGCCGGGCTCACGTTCGTCGCCTGGCAGCAGCCGATTGGTTGCGGCGGCGTGGCCGTCTTCCCCAACGACGTGGTGGTAGCCGATGGCGACGGCGCGGTGCTGATACCGGTAGCGCTGCTAGACGACGTCATTGAAGCCGCCGTCGAGCAAGAGCGTCTGGAGGGCTGGATCATGGAGCAGGTCGATTCCGGGCAATCGCTGCCAGGCTTGTACCCACCGAATGAGGCCAACAAAGCGGCCTACCAAGCCTGGGCCAGCAAACGGCGCTGACGTCGCGTCGAGCCGCACATGACCGAAATCCTTTTGATGCTGCCGCCGCAGACTTCCGTCACGCTCGAGTGGGGCAAGCGTCTTGCTGCTGAGCAACCGCACTTGCGCGTCATCGCTGCCGAAAATGAGAGCGAGGCCGCGGGCGCCATCGCGCGCGCCGATGCTGCGTTTGGCACAGTGCCGCCTGCTCTCTTGCGAGCGGCTTCACAACTGCGCTGGATTCAGGCGCCGCAGGCGGCCCCGCCCGCCGGCTGGTATTACCCGGAGTTGATCGCGCACCCGGCCGTGGTGACAAATTTCCGCGAGATATTCAATGACCATATCGGCGCGCACGTCATGGCGTTCATTCTTGCTTTTGCGCGCGGCCTGCATCGATATCTGCCGCAACAACTGAATCGCCAGTGGCGCGCGGCGCCGCTCGACACCGGAGTCATCCACCTGCCCGAGGCAACCGCGCTGATCGTCGGAGTGGGCGGCATCGGCGCAGAGACCGCGCGGCTCGCCGCTGCATTCGGAATGCAAGTGCTCGGAGTCGATTCGCGCCGCCGCGACGCTCCGCCCGGCGTAGCGGAGTTGCATCCGGAGGCAGCGCTCGACTCATTGCTGCCGCGCGCGGATTTCGTCGTCCTGACCGTTCCGCACACGCCCTCCACCGAAGGCTTTATGAATCGCGCGCGGTTCAAGCGTATGAAGCGCAGCGCCTTCTTCATCAACATCGGCCGTGGCATGACCACGCGTCTTGACGATCTGGTCGCCGCACTCAATGCCGGCGAGATCGCCGGGGCCGCGCTCGATGTCTTCGAACACGAGCCGCTGCCTTCGGATCACCCGCTGTGGACGACGCCGGGCGTGCTGATCACTCCGCACACGGCCGGCTATGGTCCGTATCTCGACGAGCGACGCTACGACATTCTTGCGGACAATTGCCGCCGCTTCGTGGCCGGGCAGCCGCTGCGCAATGTGGTCGACAAGTCCAGCTGGTTCTAAATGACCATACGCTACTTGCTCACCGCACCCGCCAAGCCCGGCGATATTGAGCGTGTCAACGCATGGCTTGGTGCTTTAGGAGTGCTTCTGTACCGTGGTCGCAGTTCGTCAGTGCCTATCGCAGCCGGATCGTAAGGAATTGCCGCCTGTCGCAATCAAGTGGCTGCGCGGCCTCGCGCCGCATACTGTCGTCGCTTTGGTCGACTGGGGGCGAACATGCTGAAGATATCGAAGTATTGCCTGCTTTTCTTGATCGCGAGCTGCGTGCTCCTGGCGCGGCCGTTGATGGCAGCCGATGCGATCAAAGGCAATCTGGTCAGCGTCAGCTGGCTCGAGCAGAATCTCGCGAGCGCCGATCTTTTGATACTCGATGCGTCACCGCCGCCGATGTACAAGGCGCAACACATTGCCGGCGCGATCAATGTCGACGTGTTCAGTTATGGCGCCCAGGAACTGCCGGTCTCCGAGATGGAGCAGCGCTTCCAGGCATGGGGCATCGCTCGTGGAAAGAAAATTCTCATCTACGACCAAGGTGGCTCGTTCATGGCCACCAAGCTCTTCTACGACCTTTACTACTACGGCTTCCCCGCTGGAGATCTTCTCGTCCTGGACGGCGGAATGTCCAAATGGCGTGCGGCTGGCGGAGCGGTGACGAAGGATCCAACACCTGCGCCGCTGAAAGGCTCTTTCCGCATCAACACGATCAATGAATATGCGAGAGTCAAGCTGCCCGAATTCCTTACCGCAAGCGGAGACCCGAAGAACAACGCATTGATCGAGGCACTGGACGCCAGCTGGCATTTTGGAGAAACCGCTTTCTTTGACCGCGCGGGTCATATTCCGAACGGCATCATGGCTCCCAGCGATGATTTCTTTAACGCGGACAAGACTTTCAAGTCCGCCGACGAAATCAAAAAGATGGTGACCTACCTCGGCGTGAAGCCTGAACAGCAGGTCTACACCTATTGCGGCGGCGGAATCGCCGCCAGCGTGCCGTTCTTCGCGCTCAAGTTCATTCTTGATTACCCCCAGGTCAAGCTTTACCAGGAGTCCGAGCTGGGGTGGTTGCAGGATGAACGAGTTCTTCCGTACTGGACATACGATGCCCCGCTTCTGATCAGAGAAACAGATTGGCTGAAGACCTGGGGCGGCAAGACGATGAGGACCTACGGAGTTTCACACGTTAGCGTGGTGGATGTGCGTCCCGCCGACGCATTCAAACAGGGACACGTGCCGTATGCACTGAACATCCCGGCCGATGTGTTCAAGAGCAACGTCAGGAACCCTGAGAAGCTGGCTGAGATCCTGGGTCAGGCCGGAGTCAATGCGTCGCACGAAGCGGTGGTGATTTCGGACGCCGGCTTGAACGCAAATTCGGCGCTTGCCTTCTTCATGCTGGAGAACCTGGGACAGAAGCGAGTCTCTGTCTTCATGGACTCCCTCGATAAATGGCTGGAGCGTGGTCATGAAGTGACCAAGGAAGCCACCGCTGTAGGCGCAAGAAAAGGCCCAGGGGACTTGTCCATACCTCCGACGATTTATCCAACGACTGCGCGCAAGAACACCGTTATCGCGGACCCGAAAAGCACGCAGGGGCTGTATCCGAAGATTTTCATTGCTTCGGGAAAAAATATTCCCGCCAAGGCTCCGGACGGCAAAGTGGTTCATGTGCCGTACACCGATCTTCTGAATGCTGACGGCCGGCCGAAGGCCGCGAAGGACATCTGGAACGTTCTCGTGAAGGCCGGAGTTCCAAGATATGCCGAGCTCGTGAGCTTCTCCGATGATCCCGGTGAAGCGGCGGCCAACTATTTCATCCTGAAGCTGATGGGCTATCCGGATGTGAAGGTGTTGTTGCTGTAATTCGAGGCAAGCTACGCCATTCGGCTGCCCGCCTTCTACCCGGGCCGCGGCCGTGAATCCATCTCAACGCGTGTAGTCGCCACATTCCTCCCCGCTTTTCGGCCGCTGTGCCCTGCGCCGGTAACGGTAGAAAGCGGAATGTCGAGTCCTGCACGCCGGCCCTCAAATTCACCTTCGCCGGCGGCGAAGGCTCCGGTCGCCGAAGAGCGCCCGCGCGCGAAGCTCTTCGACCTTCCGCGCGTGCGCAACGCCGAGCCGGGGCAGCGGCTGCAGCTGATCACCGTCGGCATCGTCACGGTGCTCTGGTTCGCGTTCACCGTGTGGGCGTCGTCGTTCTGGTTTGACGCGCTCGCCGATGCAGTCGGACTGATCGCCGCGACCTTTTTCATCGGCGGCCTGGCGCTGGTGCCGAGCACGGTGAACATGTTCGTGGTCGCCAGCCTGCTGATGGACCGGCGCCCGCCGCGCCGCGCGCTCGCCAAGTATCCAGCGCTGTCGGTGCTGATGTACGTGCGCGACCAGGAGCAATCGATTGCCGAAACGATTGAGAGCATCCGCCGCCAGGAGTACCCAGGACCGTTCGAAGTCATCCTGATCGATGACGCCTCGACCGATCGCACCGCGTACATCGTGCGCGGCATGGGTTACCGGTGGATCAAGGTGTTGCGCCAGACCAAGGGGCGCGGCAAAGCGGCGGCGCTCAACCGTGCGCTCGAATCGGCGCAGCACGACCTGATTGTCACGCTCGACGCCGATGCCATCCTGTTCGGCGATGCGCTATGGAGCATGGTCGAGCGCTACGTCGCCGCCGAGAAAGACGTGCGAGCGATCGCCGGCTGCGTGCTGGTGCGCAACTCGCGCGAGAACTGGCTGACCCGCGCGCAGGAGTGGGATTACTTCCACGGA
Organism: Burkholderiaceae bacterium; assembly: GCA_041751695.1. Classification (GTDB taxonomy): domain Bacteria; phylum Pseudomonadota; class Gammaproteobacteria; order Burkholderiales; family Burkholderiaceae_F; genus JACCZX01. Next base: position 4,053 of record JBGSWX010000446.1, read on the forward strand.
ATGGCGTCGATGAAGCGGATGCAGTCGCAGTATCAGGGAACGGTTGTCGCCGAAGCGGCGTTCACGATCTACGACCGCGCGGCGGTCAATGAAGTCGGTGGCTGGCGCTCCGACGTTGCCGAAGACGTGCTGCTGACGTGGGACATGCTGCAGCGGGGCTGGCGCATCGGCTTCGCCGAGGATGCCTGCTGCTTCGTCATCGTGCCGGCCGACGTGAAATCGTTTGTTCAGCAGCGCGTGCGCCACGCCCGTACGACGCTGCGCGCGGTACGCGAGCTGCCGTCTGAATTGGTGAAGCGGAAGAAGTCCTTGCTCTTCGTCGTCTGGCACCTGCTGTTTCCGTGGACCGACCTCGCGTTCACGCTCGGCTTCGTCCCCGGCGTCATTCTGTCGGTGGCGTACAGCAGCCACCTGCTGACGGGACCGATGACGCTGACATTGCTGCCTGCCGCTCTACTGCTGAATGTTTCAATCTTCTTCGTGATGCGCTCGATGTTCCACGCGCACGGGCTGAAGATCCGGCGCAATGTCGGCGGCCTGGTCGTCTACATATTCGGATACAGCCTGCTGCTGCAGCCCGCACGCGCCGTCGGATCAATAATGGGCCTGATGCGGCCCCGCTCGACCAAGAACTGAACGCGTAACGACCTATATCCTGCGTGCCGTTGCGAGTCGGGGCTTTCGCATGGCACTGGGTTCCACGGTCTACAAGGCTGAGCTGTCGGTCGCCGACATCGGAAGGGGCTATTACGCCGAGCACTCTCTAGCGCTGGCGCGCCATCCGTCCGAGACCGAAGAGCGACTGATGGTGCGATTGCTGGCGTTCGCGCTGCACGCTCATTCGGAGCTTAAGTTCGGGCGCGGGATATCGACCGAGGGCGAGCCAGACCTGTGGCAGAAAGATGCCACCGGCGTGATCGATCTGTGGATCGATGTCGGCCTGCCCGATGAGCGATCCGTTCGCAAAGCATGCGGCCGCGCCCGTCGCGTCGTACTGCTTGCCTACGGCGCTCGAAAACTCGACATGTGGTGGCAGCAGAACACCGCCGCGCTCGCGCGCAACCGCAATCTCGAAGTGATCACCGTTTCGCCGGAGGAAACATCGCAACTCGCTGCGTTGGCGGAGCGATCGATGCGACTGTCGTGCACCCTTCAGGAAGGAAGCGCGTGGATCGGGTCAGAGCGCTCAGGCTGTAACGTCGAACCCAAGCACTTGAAGCGCTCTCCAGACGAGCGCGGTCAGTGAGTCGCTGATCATTCTTTCTAGTCAACCTACTGCGCCTCTTGAAGGTTGACCTACAACTTGTGGTAGGAGCACATCTTTTATTGCTACATCTTGCGCACCAGCATAAAGTGCTGCCCAACGCAAGCGGCCGAACGGAGTACCGCGAATGTTTGACATCACGAACAGAGCGTTGCTCGATGCGGCGTTGGTCGTCGGGCAGCTGGTTGCACTGCATCCCTTGGGCGGACCGCACTGAAGGCCGGCGAGCAGATGCAGTGGATCACTGCACAAGGCACCGCCGCCCGCATTCTGGGGGCGTTGGCCGATGGCGTGACACCCACCGCCGCCTCATTGTCGGCGGGCGTATCGATGAATGCTTCGCCGCTCGCCAATATGTGCGAGTTCGTCACCCTGACCAACGCCGGCCTGGATCCGGAGGTCGGCAGGCAGAGCGTCGGCGAATTGCGCAAGGACGACGCGGCCTCTGCGGTTGAACTGTGGGCCAGAGAACAGAACCGAATTCGCAGCCTGGCTCGCATTCTTCTTGGGGGACGCAAGCTGGATTACGTGTGGTTCGCGAAACTCGCCGCCTATAACCCGACAGCAGGCCGCATTGAACTGAATGTGGCGATTTCCAAGTGGACCGGCATTTCATTCGAGCAAATTTTCGAAGCGCGCAAGCTGCTGCGGACACTCGCTAACGCGGCACCTTTGCGTGAAGCCGGCTGTATCGCCGGTTATTTGCTCGCCGGCGAACTGCCACTGCTGGCGACGCTCGAGCCCCTCGATGTCTTTCTCGAGTTGGGCGGTCATGTGCAGGCTGCCGATAAGAGAGAAACCGATCAGCCTGAGCACGATGACCTGGAAAGGTTTGCGCTGATCACCTTGGGAGGCTTGGTTGCCGAGCAAATCGTCGGCGAAATGCCACGCGACGTGGCGCTGCTACGCGCCGCACGCGACATCGCGCAATTCGACGGGCTGCAGCGCGCAATGTTCGGCAGCATGCAGCCCAAGCAAGTTTTTGAAATGTACGAGCGCTTTGTGGCCGAGTGCTTCTTACCGCATGAGCACGCGATTCGCGCGATCGCGGCGGAATTGGAACAGCGCGGCCGGTTGGAATCGGGTGACCTCTTTGCACTCGGCGTGCGTCTGGGTTTGTTACAGGCCACGCAAACTGTCGAGGGAGTGGAAGCGCTTAGTTAACCTCGCTCTCGATATGAGTCGGGTCTAGCTGCGGCATGGAGCGCCGGTAACAGCGCCTTTTGCCCGAGTTGGGGCCACACCCCGAGCCTGATGGTGCAACGCCGACACGTACCCGGCGCCTGCGCCCCTATCATCGCGGCATGACTTCGCTTCTTTCGTCGCAGGGCCTGCTCACAGAAGTCGGCCGCGCAACTCTGACGTGGTTCGCGGGTTGGTGGCGGATCATCCATTTCGGTGCGCTGATCCTCGTGCTGGCGCTCTCACCGTCGAGCTATGCGGGGCGTAACCGATCGGCGATGGCCCGGCACGTCTACCTGGGCACCGTGCCGATCCTGCTTGGGTTCATCGTGCTGTCTTCGCTGCTCAGCCTGGTGATCATCCGCATCGTGGTCGTGACGGCGCTGAGCTACGGTCTATCGCAGTACGCGCTGGAGATGCTTGTGCGCGTGCTGGTGCTCGAACTGATTCCGCTGACGGCGGTCGTCTTCGTCGCGCTGCGTTGCGCGCTCCCCAATGCCGCGGACATCGCGGCGATGCGCACGCGTGGCGAGTTCGATGCGCTGGCGCAGCAGGGCGTGAATCCGCTACGGCGGGAAGTGCTGCCGCGCGTCGTGTCGGCCATGTTTGCCGTCCTGATGCTCGCTGCCGTGAGCTGCTTGGTGACCGCGGTGTTGGCTTATGTGTCGGTCTACGGCTTTACGATGGGAGCGTTTACAGGCTACACACGCACGTTTGGACAGGTGTTCAATCCAGCGGTGTCGATGATCTTTGCGCTCAAGTCGTTTTTCTTCGGCCTCGCGGTCGCGTTGATTCCGGTCGCGACGGTTCTTCACGATCGCGCCAGGGCGGGGTTGCGAACGAGCGCGGAATTGCAAAGTCTGGTTCGTCTGTTTCTCGTGATCCTACTAATCGAAGCGGCGTCACTCGTCGGTAACTACTACTGAGAACCGCGCAGGCCTGCAATGAAAGAAGAACCCGCACCATCGTCGCCACCGGCCGCGAATCTCGAATTCAAGGCGGCGCTGCTGCTAGTGGTGCTGTTTCTGCTCCTCGCGGGCGCGGTCGTGTACCTGCTGTACGCGCGCGGAACGTTCGAGGCGTCGCAGCAGCTGGTGCTGATGGTGGACGATTCCGAAGGCGTGGCCGTCGGTATGGACCTTACGTTCTCCGGATTTCCGATAGGCCGCGTGCGGCGCATTGAACTGACCGAAGACGGAATCGCGCGCATCGTCATCGACGTGCCACGGAACGACGCACGCTGGCTGCGCGAATCCAGCGTGTTCACTCTCACCCGTGGCCTGCTGGGTAACACCTCCCTTAAGGCTTTCAGCGGGATTCTCAGCGACCCGCCACTGGCTGACGGGGCAGTGCGCAAGGTGTTGGTGGGTGATGCGACGGCCGAGATTCCGCGCCTCGTGGCTGATATGCGCGAGCTCGTGCGCAACCTGACGGCGCTCAGCGCGCCGGACTCGTCGCTCGCGGCAAGTCTCGGCAACGTGCGCGACGTCACCGAAAAACTGAAGGGTCCGCGCGGCGCGCTCGGCATGTTGCTGGGCAATGAGGCCGATGCAAAGAAGTTGGTCACGGCACTGGACCGCACCAACTCACTGCTCGCCAAAGTCGACGGCCTGGCCGCCAAGGCGGTCGCGCAGGCCTTCGGCCCCGAGGGCCTGGTGCCCGAAGCGCGCGCGGCGATAGTGCAACTGAATGGCGCCCTCACCGATGCGCGCACGAGCTTGAAGAAGGTCGACGCCATCCTCGAGGACGCGCAGGTCGCTGCCGGCAATGCGCGCAATGCGACCACGGACCTCGCCGCCTTGCGCGCCGAGGTCGATACGAGCCTGCGCAAGGTGGGGCGCATGATCGACGAGGTCAATCGACGCTGGCCGTTCGCGCGCGATCCGAAGTTGAAGCTGCCATGAAACAGGCACTGCGCAGCTTGCGATTACTCGCGTTGTTTGCCGGTGCGGCATTGATTGGAGGGTGCACCAGCGGTCCGCCGGTTCCCGACTGGGAGTCCAACGCCAAGACCGCAATGGACCACGCAATAGCAGCCTACCTCGCCGGCGACACGCGACTGGCCGACAGTGACTTGGAACGAGCGCGCACCGAGATCGCGCGCACGGGTCGCATCGACCTGCTCGGCCGCGCCGAACTCGTGCACTGC
>JBGSWX010000447.1:0-2178 GCA_041751695.1 Burkholderiaceae bacterium
GCAAAGCGCGCTCGCGCAGCAGCAGCTGATCTTCGATACCGCGCTGGTCGGGTTGCTGTTCGTGCGCGACGGCCGGCCGGTGCGCGCCAATGCGGCGATGGAAGATCTGCTTGCGTGCGAGCCGGGCGCACTGGTGTCGCAGATGCAGTTGTTTTCGCATCCGACCGACCACCTGCTGCTGGCCAGCCTGTCGGAACACTTTCAGCGCATCAACGACACGGGAGCCACCGAGTTCGAGCTGCACATGTTTCGCCGCAAAGGCCCGCCGATCTGGGTCGCAGTCCAGGGGCGCGCGGTCAATCAGGAACGGCCGGAGCTCGGCTACATCTTCGCCTTCGTCAACGTCGACGAGCGCAAGCGCTCCGAGCGTGAGCTGCGCGCCACGTTGTCCGAGCTGCAGCTCATTTTCGACAACGCGCTGGTCGCCGTGCTTTATGTGGCCAACGATTTGATCGTCAAGGCCAACGCGGCGACCGAGCAGTTGTTCAAATATGACGCGCGTGACTGGGACGAGCTGCAGATATCTTCTCTGTTCGCGACTGCGAGCGATTGGGAAGACATTCGTGAGCTGCCCCTAGTCGAAGACGAACCGGCCGCAGAGCTGGTGGAGAGAGCAGACACCGAGTCCGAACCCAAGGTCCCCGACGGCGGCGTGTCGTTCGAGCGGCTGATGCGGCGCGCCGATGGCACGACCTTCTGGTGCGCCGGTTATGGACGCCCGATCGATCCTTCGGCGCCGGATCGCGGCGTCATCCTGACCCTGGTCGACGTCGATGCACGGCGGCGCTCGGAAGAAGAGCTGCGGCGGGTGCGCAACTATCTGGATCTGGTCGTCGAGAACCTGCCGGTGCTGGTCTCCGTACGCGAAGCCGAGAGCGGTCGCTTCGTCAGCCTGAACCGCGCGGGTGAAACGATGACAGGGCTCACGCGCGAGCAGGTGGTCGGCCGCACGTGGGGCGAAATTTACGCGCGCCAGTTTGCCGATTTGTACTCCGAGCTCGACCGCAAGGCGCTTTCGACCGGCACGCAGGTCGATCGGCCGCGCGACGTGATGCTGCGTGCCGACGGCAAGCGGCTGACGATCAACCAGCGCGTCATACCGCTGTTCGAATCCGAGCCGGGACGCTCGGCTCCGGCGGGCGACGCCAATGCGCGCTATGTGATGTCGATCATCGACGACCTGAGCGAAGAGGTGCGCGCGGAAACGGCGCTGCGCGAAACCGAGGCCCGGTTCCGTCAGTTTGCCGAGAACATCGATCAACTGGTGTTCATCATGACCGGCGATTTTTCGAGCGCGCTGTACGTCAACCCGCGCTACACCGCTTTGATCGGCGCACCGGTGACCGAGCTGCTCGACGACCCGCGCAACGTGATGCGGCACGTCCACTTCGAAGACGTGCAGACGGTGACACGCACGCTGCCGCGGCTGGTGGCGCGCATGCGCCGTCTGATGCGCTCGGAGCTCACCGCGCGCATCGATCATCCGACGCGCGGCGTGCGCAACATCAATGTGCGACTGTCGCCGGTGCGGATGGAAGACGGCGCGATCCGCGTGTTCGGCATCGCCGACGACGTGACCGAGCGCACGCGCGCCGAGCAACAGCGGATGGAACAGATCGTCAAGCAGCGCGACGTACTGGTGCGCGAAGTCCATCACCGGATCAAGAACAACCTGCAGGGCGTGGCCGGGCTGCTGCAGCAGACCGCGGATGCGCGGCCCGACGTGGCTGACATCCTGTCCGAAGCGGCCACGCAGATTCACGCGATCGCGCAGGTGCACGGGCTGCAGATTCGCGCCGGCGGCACATTGCCGGTGCTCGGCGTGGCGCAGGGCATTTTCTCAACGCTTTCGAACATGTTCGGCGTCGAAGTGCGCTTCGAACCGCCGCCGCCCGACCTGTGGCGCTTCGGCCTGCCCGAAAACGAAGCGGTTCCGCTGGCGCTGGTAATCAACGAGCTCGGCACCAATGCGATCAAGCATCGCGCGTCGCGCCAGGACGGCATCATGGTCAAAGTGACCACGCGTCCCGACGGCATGGAGTTCGCAATCGAAAATCCCGGCACGCTGAAAGAAGGTTTTGATCTGGCGCAGATCTCGGCCAGCGTCTCCGGCCTGGGTCTGGTCAAGGCGCTGCTGCCGCGCCGCGGCGCGCGGCTGACGGTCGAGCGCACCGGCGC
>JBGSWX010000448.1:0-2890 GCA_041751695.1 Burkholderiaceae bacterium
TCACGTTTGCGCCGGCCGCGTGCAACGCTCCGTCGATGATGAGCGGGGCGCCTTCAACAGTGTAGGTTCCTGCGACAGCGACGTCGATCGTCGTCGGGCGGTCGCCGGACGGCACGGATTTGCCCGCCACCCAGAGCGGGCCCCAATGTTGGATAAAGTTGGCACGGATGATCGCCGCGTCCTGCGGGAGCAATCCATCAGACCGGTGCTCGTCGCCTACAGCCGCCTCGAACGCCGCATGGTTGACCAACAAAAGTGGCGCGTTGCTCCGCGTCAGGACCCCGCTGAAAACCGGACGGGTCGCGTCGCGGTAATTCTCCATGCCCCAGCCCGACATGAAGAAGCCCACTTTCGGGAAGCTCGCGATCATCGACGAGAAATCGATGTAGGGAACCGGTGTCGGGAAGATTTGGTGGACCGCCGCGAAGACATCGGCCTGAACGGCCTGCATGTCCTTTGGCGTGGCCCAGTAGAGCATGATTCCGTTGAGCAAGGGCAGCGCCGCGATCGGCGCGAGGCCGTAACGCGATCGCAACGGTTGCAGAACGATCGCGGATGCAGCGACGGCCGGTGGAAGAATGAACGCATAATAATAGGGAAAGCTGTTGCGATAGATCAGCAATGTGAGGACCGGCAGCAGCAATCCCGTAAGCGCAATCTTCTCGTCGCGGGATCGGCCGGTAAGGAGCACCACCGCGAACGCGGCGACGATTGCTACCGCAAGAAACGGCGCCAGTATCAATTGTCTGAGCAGGAAGCCGAGCTGCGGCGCCAGGCGCAGCGAGAACATCTTTTCCGCCGCGTTGGCCAGCACCGCCTGCGAGCCTTTGCCTTCGGCCGGGGCGACGCCGGCCTTGTGGAGGAGGTAAAGCGCGCCGAACAGCAAAGCGGCAATGACGACCGTGCCGACCAACCGCGCGCCGATCAGGCCCGGACGATCACTCTCGCGCAGCCGCAACCATGCAATGCCGGCGAAGGCGGGCGCGTAGAAGATCGCTTTGACGGTCACGAGGACGGCCAGGGCCAGCAGCAACGCGAGTGCGCAGACGTTTGTCCAGTTCAACTTGGCGCGCAACAGCAGGCACAGCGCCGACATCAGGAACATGGCCGCCAACGGATCGGCCCGGAAGCTGAAGCCGTGCTGGAAGACGAAACCGCCACTGATGTAGACTAGGCCCGCAAGCAGGGCGGCGACGCGGCCGGTGAAGCGTCGCGCAATGGCCACAATGCAGCCGACGGTGATCAGCTCGCAGGCCAGCATCGCCAAGCGCGCGACCCGCAGTTCGGCGATTTCGCTTCCCGGCACCAAAGGCAGCCAAGCGAACAGCCGCGTGTGGATCGACTGGAGCGCGCTGGTTAAGGCGCCGTCGCGCAGCAGGTAAACCTTCGACAGGTAGAAGAATTCGTCCCAGTTGAACCCCTGGGCGAAGACCAGATGCAATTGCATCGCGGCCACTGCGGCGATCGCCGCCAGCAGCATGGCCTCGCTACGTGCCGTTTCACTCAGCCGCGACGCGCCGTCCGAATGTCGCCGGCTGTCGCGATGACCCGGAGCGCCAGCGCCGAAAGGTGAGACCTTCGCAGAACCAGCCGTGACAGTTTGAGATTCGGCTTTCACGGCGGCTCAGCGCGCGATGCGTACGGGCGAGCTGCCGCCGATCGTACCAGGATCGCGCAGCTCCATGACGAACGGACCATTGCGATCGCTCATCTCGATCCGGCGCACCTTCTCCAGCGTGATCTCGAGCAATTGCCGGTTGCGGGATACCACGTCGGCAAGCAAGCCCGTCGCGAACGCCACGAAGCTCATCACGACGAGAACTCCGCCGAGCACGAGCGACTGCAAATGTCCCGACCCGTCGCCGATCGCGAAAAAGTAGAGAAAGCGCGCGATCGGGGCCGCGCCGATCAGCGCCAACAGCAGCCCGATCATGCAGAACGCGCGCAGCGGGCGGTACATTACGTAAATCAGCACCAGCGTCTTGAGCTGGCGCGAGATGAAGGCCGGGATGCTGGTGAACAGCCGCGACTCGCGGGTCTTGCTGTTGGTCGCGACCGGGACCGAGACGATCTTCAGCTTCTTGGAGCCGGCCTGAATGATCGTCTCGAGCGTGTAGCTGAACGGCGAGACGATGTTGGTCTTGAGCGCCGCCTCGCGGCTGAACGCGCGAAAACCCGACACCGCGTCCGGCAGTTGCAGCCCGGTCAGTTTCGACATGACCCCGCTGCCGAACGCCTGCAGCAAGCGCTTGAGCGGCGAGAAATGCGCGACCTTGCTGGTTTCGCGGTCGCCCACGACGATTTCCGCTCGTCCCTCGACGATCGGCTGGACCAGTTTGGCGATATCGGCGCCGCGATACTGATTATCGCCATCGGTATTGACGATGATGTCGGCGCCGCGCCGAAGACACTCCTCGATGCCGCGCGAGAAGGACCGCGCAAGGCCCAGATTGTGGCGGTTCTGGACGATGTGCTGGACGCCGAACCGCCGCGCGACATCGACCGTGCGATCGGTCGAGCCGTCATCGATGATCAGGATTTCGATCTCGTCGATCCCGTCGATCCGGTGTGGAATGTCGATCAGCGTCGCGGGCAGCGTATCTTCTTCGTTCAAGCACGGTATCTGGACGATCAGCTTCACATTCGGCTCCCCGCGGCGCGATATTTGGCGTCTTCAGAAACCGTGTTTGGGAGCAATCTTTCTAGAATTGGTTAACAGCGCCGCGACACGTCTTGCGGAACTGAAGCTATCGATTTGGCGGCCGGCCGAGCGCTGCTCCCTTGCGAGCCGATCGATTTGCGGGTTTGCTGCCGCCGGTGTGTACAAGTCCGACTTCTTCGACCCGGCGATACCGATGACCGGTCGCGCCTGGGCGACCGCGTTCGCGCC
>JBGSWX010000449.1:0-1721 GCA_041751695.1 Burkholderiaceae bacterium
CCAGCAATGCGGGCCGCAACCCGCCGTACCAGGCGGTCACTGCCACGGCGATGAAGAAGGTCAGCAGCGGAAGGTTTTCTCCCAGCAGCGGATCGAGCAGCCAGCGGACGACCGCGGCGACCGCAACGGCGGCGACTGCGAGAAAGTAGATGTTGCGAGAGGTCAAGCGCGGCTACCCAGGTTGGCTTTCAGTGGAGCGAGTTGATCGTACCGCGACACTGCCGATACAGGCGGCGTGAACAGAGGCTACAACCCGGAAGCGGGACGCTAGCCGCCCGGCCGCTGCTGGCGGTGGCGTTCGTACACAACGAACGAATAGCCGAATGGTTGATCTTCCGTCGGCAAGTGACGCTCGCGGCTGGTTTCAAGCCAATGCGACCGATCGAATACCGGGAAGAAGGCGTCGCCTTCAAACTCGGCCTCGATCTCGGTCAACAGCAATCGATGGGCACGCGGCAGCGCCTGCGCGTACAACTCGCCGCCGCCGATGATGAAGACTTCGGCGGCATCGCCCGTCTGTGCCAGCGCTTCGTCCAGGCTCGCCACCGCCTCTGCGCCTGGTGCAGCGAATTGTCGGTTGCGCGTGACGACGACGTTACGGCGCCCGGGCAGAGGTCGTCCGATCGAGTCCCACGTTTTGCGGCCCATCACGATCGGATGGCCCATCGTCATTCTCTTGAAATACGCTTGCTCGCCGGGGATCTTCCACGGCACTTGATTGCTGCGGCCGATCACGCTATTGCGCGCCAGCGCTGCGATCAGCGTGATCGTCGGCGCTGTCACACCGCGACCGCCGCCTTGATGTGTGGGTGCGGGTCGTACGCCTCGATCTCGAAGTCTTCGTAGCGATATTCGAACAGCGACTGCGGTCTGCGTTTGATCACGAGCTTCGGATACGTGCGCGGCGTGCGCGACAACTGTTCGCGTACCTGATCAAAATGATTGCTGTAGATGTGGCAATCGCCGCCGGTCCAGACGAAATCACCGACGTCGAGGTCGCATTGCTGCGCGACCATGTGCGTCAACAGCGCGTAGCTCGCGATGTTGAACGGCACGCCGATGAAGATGTCGCAGCTGCGCTGATACAACTGGCACGACAGCTTTCCCTGCGCAACATAGAACTGAAAGAGCAGATGGCACGGCGGCAAGGCCATCTTCGGGATGTCGCCGACGTTCCACGCCGATACGATCAAGCGGCGTGAATCCGGGTTTTGTTTGATCTCGCGCATCACCTGCGAGATTTGATCGATCGTTCCGCCGTCGGGCGACGGCCACGAGCGCCATTGCACGCCGTACACCGGGCCGAGCTCGCCGTGCTCGTCGGCCCACTCGTCCCAGATCGAGACGCTGTTGTCGCGCAGGTATTGAACGTTGCTCGAACCCTGCAAGAACCACAGCAGCTCATAGATGATCGAGCGCAGGTGCAGCTTCTTCGTGGTGATCAGCGGGAATCCCTGCTGCAGATCGAACCGCATCTGATGACCGAACCACGAGCGCGTGCCGGTGCCGGTGCGATCGGTCTTCGCAACGCCACGCTCGAACACGTGGCGCATGAAGTCTTCATATTGCTGCATCGGAGCGATTCTACTGATGCATGCGATGCAATCACGCCGCGAACTGCAGTGCCGCCAGCCGCGCGTACAAGCCGTCGGCGGCCGCCAGCTGATCGTGCCGGCCGGCTTCGACGATGCGGCCGTGATCGAGCACGATGATGCGGTCGG
>JBGSWX010000450.1:0-2799 GCA_041751695.1 Burkholderiaceae bacterium
TTCCACCTATCGCCGACTTCAGCGGCGTGAAGCATGCGTATTCGATTGCGGACGAAGAAAGCTTCGCCACCGCGCGAGCGCTGCTACGCGCCGAAGGCATCTCGGGTGGCTCGTCGACCGGCACGCTGCTCGCGGCCGCACTCCGGTTCTGCCGCGAACAGACCAGCCCGAAACGAGTGGTGAGCTTCGTCTGCGACACCGGCACACGGTACTTATCGAAGGTCTACAACGATCAATGGATGATCGATCAGGGCCTGCTGAAGCGGTCTCGGCTCGGCGACCTGCGTGATCTGATCGCACGCCGTTTCGACGAAGGCGCCGTGGTCGCCGTGGCGCCCGGCGACACGTTGCTCACCGCGTTTCAACGGATGCGGCTCGCAGAGGTCTCGCAGCTGCCGGTGCTCGACAAGAAACAGCTCCTGGGTGTGATCGACGAATCCGATCTGTTGCTGACCGTGCACGACGACGCGGCGCGTTTTCACTCGCCCGTCAGCGCGGCGATGACGAAGAAACTTGATACCGTGCGGCCCGATGCGAACCTCGAAACATTGCAGGAAATTCTGGATCGTGGTCTGGTCGTGATCATCGCCGATGACAAGCAGTTCTATGGGCTCGTTACGCGCGTCGATCTCTTGAACCACTTGCGCAAGAAACTGACATGAACGACAAACACGAATCCGCCACGCTCGACTTTGCCACTCGTGCAATCCACGCGGGCCAGTCTCCCGACCCGTCGACCGGCGCAATCATGCCGCCGATCTATGCGACTTCGACGTTCGTTCAGCAAAGCCCCGGCGTGCACAAGGGACTCGACTATGGGCGCTCTCACAATCCCACGCGCTGGGCGCTCGAGCGCTGCGTCGCCGATCTTGAAAGCGGCGCACAGGCATATGCGTTTGCATCGGGCATGGCCGCGATCGCAACCGTGCTCGAAACGCTCGACGCCGGCGCGCACATCGTTGCCGGCGATGATTTGTATGGCGGCACGTATCGATTGTTCGAGCGCGTGCGCAAGCGCAGCGCGGGGCACACATTCACTTTTGTCGACATGTCCGATATCGACGCCGTGGCTGCCGCGCTGAAACCGGAAACACGAATGGTATGGGTCGAGACGCCGAGCAACCCGATGTTGAAGCTCGCCGATCTGGAAGCGATCGCGAAACTTTGCCGTGCGCGCAATATCGTTGCGGTAGCCGACAACACCTTCGCCAGTCCGTGGGTGCAGCGCCCTCTCGAACGAGGCTTCAACGTGGTCGTGCATTCGACCACGAAGTACCTGAACGGGCACTCCGACGTCATCGGCGGCGTTGCCATTGTGGCGGGCGACGAGCGAGTTGCACCGCTGCGCGAGCAGCTCGGCTTTCTGCAGAATGCCGTCGGCTCGATCGCGGGGCCGTTCGACAGCTTCCTGACGTTGCGAGGAATCAAAACGCTTGCGTTGCGCATGCAACGGCACTGCGAAAACGCGCTCGCACTCGCGCAGTGGCTCGAGGCACAGCCGAAAGTCAAGCGCGTTCGCTATCCGGGCTTGCCGTCGCATCCTCAACACGCGCTCGCGCACAAACAGATGCACGGTTACGGCGGCATGATCTCGATCGATCTCGCGTCCGACCTCGCCGGCACGCGCCGCTTCCTCGAACGCTGCGAAATCTTCGCGCTGGCCGAAAGCCTGGGCGGCGTTGAAAGCCTGATCGAGCACCCGGCAATCATGACGCACGCCACGATTCCGCCGCCGCAGCGTGCCGCGCTGGGTATCGGCGACAACCTGGTGCGGCTATCTGTCGGAGTCGAAAACGTCGACGATCTGCAGCGCGATCTCGGCCAGGCGCTGAGCGCGATTTAGATTTCGTGTGGCGCGCGCTTCCGATTGGCTCGAAACCGCGCGTTCGCTTCGGCGCCGGCACCATAGCTCATGCGGGTTTCGACTCCGTCTGCGCCAACTGCATCAGACGAGCAAGCACCGCATCGGAGATGTCGACACCGTCGCGCCGCGCCTTGTCCGCCAACTGCGCGCGTCGGTCGCCGGGCAATCGAACGTCGGTGTCGGCGCACATCGCATTGATCAACGTTTCCATTCGAGAGTCATAAACGTCCGTGCCTGCAAGCACGTCGGGGTCGATCACCAGAAACACCTGCCCCAGCCGCGGCTGATTGCCTTCATCGGCGAAGAACGAGTCGGCCTCGAACCCGAAGTGCGCTCCGGTCAGTGACGTGCACAGCAGCTCGACGATCAACGCAAGCATCGCACCCTTGACACCGCCGGCCGGAAGCATCATGCCGTCGAGCGCGGCTTTCGCGTCGGTTGTGGGCTGGCCGCTGCGGTCGAGCGCCCAGCCCAATGGAATCGGTTTGCCTTGCTGCGCGGCGATCATCACCTTGCCGCGCGCGACCTCCGACAGCGACAGGTCGATCGTCAGCGCGCGTGCATCACGGCGCGGGAAAATCGCGGCGATCGGATTTGTTCCGAATAGCGCGCGCTTGCCGCCCCACGCCGGCATTGCAGCCGGCGAGTTGCTGAACGCAAGCCCGACCATCGAGTGCTCGGCGATCTTTGACAGGTGATACGCGGCCACGCCGAAGTGGTGGCTGTTGGTCACCCCCGCCAAGCCGACGCCGTTGGCACGCGCGCGCGCGATTGCCTGGTCGACGGCCAGTAGACACGCCGGAAACGCCAGGCCATTGTCCGCGTCGATCAAGCACGCCGCCGTTTTCTCGTGCACGACGCGAGCAACCGCGTGACCGTTCGCACGACCGTTCTTCAAATGCGCCGCATATTGCGCAACGCGCGCAACGCCGTGC
>JBGSWX010000451.1:0-2360 GCA_041751695.1 Burkholderiaceae bacterium
GAAACGTCGCTTATTGCTCGGAGCAGGCAGCGTCGGTGCACTCTTTCTGACCGGCTGCGACCGATTGTCCGAGACAGAATGGTTTCCGAAAGTGCTGCGCTCGAGCGAAACGTTGAGCCGCGGCGTGCATCGACTGCTCGGATCGCGCCCCTCGATGGCGCAGGAGTTCACCGAGGCCGATCTGTCGCCGTTTTTCCGCAGCAACGGCACGTCGATGCCCGAGGGCGAGGAGTACCAGGCGCTTGCGAAGAACGGCTTTGCCGATTGGCAGCTCGAAGTGGGCGGCCTGGTTGAAAAGCCGGTCAAGCTGTCACTCGCCGAGTTGCGCGCGATGCCGCGCCGTACGCAGATCACGCGCCACGATTGCGTTGAAGGCTGGAGCGCGATCGGCAAATGGACCGGCGTGCCATTGTCAAGTGTGCTGGCGATGGTGAAGCCACAGGCCAGCGCGCGCTACGTCGTTTTTTACTGCGCCGATGCGATGGGCGGCAGCTTGACGCCCGAGTACTACTACGAAAGCATCGACATGGACGATGCGATGCATCCGCAGACGATCCTCGCATACGGGCTGAACGGCAATGACCTGCCGATACCGAACGGTGCGCCGCTGCGCCTGCGCGTCGAGCGTCAGCTCGGCTACAAGCACGCCAAGTACCTGATGCGGATCGAGCTCGTTGAGAGCTTTGCGAACATCGCCGGCGGCAAAGGCGGCTATTGGGAAGACAACGGCTATCAGTGGTACGCCGGCATTTGACAGGGTGGGTGTTGCTGTTGATCGCAGCCCCTGCTACGGTCGCTCCGCAGCCGCTGTTCGATAGTGTTAAGCCAGGCGGGCTCGCCGATTGCGGCTCGATGGTCATCATCAAGTGTGACCGCCCCACAGATGCTTCGGAGCAAGTGCGGCAGCAAGCGCGCCGCGTTGAGCTGCACCGGCGGACCTTGCCGGTGCAGCAGCTTGAAGGCGTCGTCATCGAAAGCGAGGCGATTCGGCGGCGTAGCATCGAGGAGATGATGAGCAGCGCGTTTCCACCGGTGCTTGCGCGTGACGGCAATTACACTTTCGATACCGGCGAAGGCTCGAAGTGCACGTGCATGAACGTGTGCCCACCCTTTCCGTTCGCGTGCTGTGTTTGCTCCGCGCGCGCAGGCCGCTGACCGCGCTGTTCAATCGAGAATCCGCAACCCAGTACACGACCGAGGCCCAAAAACATGCGAATGCTTCATACGATGCTGCGCGTGGGCGATCTGCCACGTTCGATCGACTTCTACACGCGCCTGCTTGGCATGCGCCTGCTGCGCACGACCGACCGCCCTGAGCAGAAGTATTCGCTCGCATTCGTCGGCTACGCCGATGAGTCGGAGCAGGCCGTGATCGAATTGACCTACAACCACGGCGTGTCAGGCTACGAGGTCGGCACCGGCTATGGACACATCGCCATCGGCGTAGAGGACATCCATGGCGTTTGCCAGCGAGTCAAGGGCGGCGGCGGTTCAGTGACGCGCGAGCCGGGCGCCGTCAAAGGCGGGACGACGGTCATCGCTTTCGTGCAGGACCCGGATGGATACAAGATCGAACTGATCGAACGCGCGTAGCGTGTGCTTGGCCCCTTTGGCCTAGCTGCTTTTGGTCATCCGCGTGCGTCCTCAACGCTGTCAGCTTTGACATCATCGCTCCGCAGCAGAGCTTCTGTTAGCTAACGTCCCGCGTCTCTTGCGCAATGCTTCGATTGGTTCGAAGCGAGGCGCTCTACCTAAGCCCAGAGTGAAAAAACGCATTGGCTATCGCATATTTCTTGTTAGCGGCGACGAAGTGTCGCTGCTGACCAAGACCGCGTTCGAAGAGTTTTATTTCAAGCGCCAGGCGGTGCTTCAGGCGTTCGCCGGCAAGACGATCGACATCGCGACGGTCGTGTGCCGGCTCGAAGACGCCCGGCTCGTAGGGATTGTGCGCATCTACTGTCAGCGCTTCCGGGTTAAGAGAGACGGCTCGATCGACGAGGAACGTACCCGCAAGCCGAATGGTTCGGCGCCGCAACGTGCAGGCGCGCCGCGAGAGGACGCCGTTGCCGGTGCCGAGAGTCATTTGGATGAGCGGCGCTTGACGCACACTCTCACGATGATCTCGAGCGCCGCTCAGAAAAAAATATTCGCAGTGTTGCGGAAATAACGCAGTTCAGCCGGCGCCGGCTGTCGCCCGTACCGAAGCAGCGTCGATACCGAGTTTGCCGGCCGCGCCGAGAATCTCATCCCACGTGGTTGTGTCGACGGGAACTCCGTGCGCAGTGCGCTGCGCACGCGTCTCGCGCTCGGGCTCGCCTGCGATGCGAACCGCACTGAACCCGTCGCGCGCCGGCGAGGCC
>JBGSWX010000452.1:0-4269 GCA_041751695.1 Burkholderiaceae bacterium
GCGGCGCCAGCACGTCGAGCTCGTCGACGATCCAGCGCAGCCGCTCCTGCTCGGCCAGTGCGCTGGCCGCCATCGTCTCGGCGTCTCCGCGCGCGCGTTGAGCACTTTTCCACGCAGCAAATGATTCGGCAGCCGCGCGCCTCTGCGTCGACAGCGCGCCGTGCTCGTCGAGCAGTTGCAACTGCGACGCAGGCCGCAGCAACGACTGGTGTGCGTGCTGCCCGTGTACGTCGATCAGGTTCTCGCCAAGCTCGCGCAACTGTGCGAGCGTGACGGCCGAGCCGTTGATGAACGATTTGCTGCGGCCCGAAGCGTCGATCGTGCGGCGCGCCAGCAGCCCGCCGTCGTCGCTTGCCAGCTCGTTTTGCATCAGCCAGCCCTGCACGTGCTCGCCGGGGCGAAACTCTGCGGAGATTTCGGCGCGCTGCGCGCCCTCCCGCACGACGTCGGCGTCGCCGCGCTCGCCCAGAGCCAGCAGCAGCGCGTCGATCAGGATCGATTTTCCGGCGCCGGTCTCGCCGCTCAGCACGGTGAACCCCAGCGCGAAATCGAGGTCAAGCGACTCGACGATCACGAAATTGCGGATCGACAGCGAAAGCAGCATCCGATCAACCTCTGGAGTGAGGCTCGCTCGGCATCACGCTCCAATGCAGTTTCTGCCGCAATGTCGCGAAGAAGTTGTAGCCCACCGGATGCAGCAGCGTGGCCGCGTGCGCACTGCGCTTGACGCGCACGATGTCGCCGGGTGCCAGCGCTTCGTACGACTGCATGTCGAAGTGCGCCATCGCAGCGCGCTCGTCGGTAATCTCGATCTCGATGACGACGTCGTCGTTCAGCACGATCGGCCGGTTCGACAGAGTCTGCGGCGCCACCGGCACCAGCAGCAAGCCGGCCAGCGACGGATACAGGATCGGGCCGTCGGCCGACAGCGCGTACGCGGTCGAACCGGTCGGCGTGGCCACGATGACGGCATCGGCGCGCTGGTTGTACATCGTCGCGCCATCGACCCGCACCGTGTACTCGACCATGCCGCCGGTGACGCCGCGCGACACAACGATGTCGTTCAATGCAGCTGCATGAAAAATGGCTTTGCCGTCGCGCCGTACCTCGCCGTCAAGAAGAACGCGGCGATCGGTTTCGTACGCTCCACCGAGCATCGGCACCAGCGCATCGGCCATCTGATCGAGCGACACATCCGTCATGAATCCAAGCCGCCCATGATTGATGCCGATCAGCGGCACCTGATGCGGCGCCAACTCGCGCGCGATACCCAGCATCGTGCCGTCCCCGCCGAGCACGATTGCGACGTCGGCCTGCTTGCCGATCGCGTGCACGCTATGGCCCGCGTACTCGTCGAGTTGCACGTGGTCGCGCGTGGCGGAATCAAACAGCACTTTGGCGCCCGCGGACTCGACAATTCGGGCGATCGACAGTAGTGGTTCACGGATATTTTCCGCGCGTGGCTTGCCAAACAGGGCGACGTTGCTGAATGCGCGTGGCATGAATCGATTATGCAGGAGCGGCACGCCGGCTTGCGTACACTTTGTCGATGGGATCCATGATGCTTGACGACCGCGCCCGCCAACTGCTGAAGACGCTGATCGAGCGCTACATCGCCGAAGGTCAGCCGGTGGGCTCGCGTGCGCTGTCGCGCATTTCGGGGCTCGAGCTGTCGCCGGCGACGATCCGCAATGTGATGGCCGATCTGGAAGAGATGGGCTTTGTCGCCAGCCCGCACACTTCAGCCGGCCGGGTGCCCACGCCGCGCGGCTATCGCCTGTTTGTCGATTCGCTGCTGACGGTGATGCCGCTCGAACAGCAGCAGACGCAGATCATGCAGGGCCAGCTGCACATCGGCGACCCCACGCGCGCCGTGCAATCGGCGGCTCAGCTGTTATCGAGCTTGTCGCAGTTTGCGGGCGTCGTGTTGACGCCGCGCCGCACGTCGAGCTTCAAGCAGGTCGAGTTCGTACGTCTGTCCGAACGCCGCGTGCTTCTGATCATTGTCACGCCCGAGGGCGATGTGCAGAACCGCGTGCTGATGACCGACGCCGCATACTCGCACTCGCAGCTGGTCGAAGCCGCCAACATTCTGAACGAGCACTTTGCCGGCATGTCGTTCAACGATGCGCGCACGCGGCTGCACGGAGAGCTGCGGCAGCTCGGCGCCGAGATTACGCAGCTGCTGCAGGCGGCGGTGCAGGCGGGCAGCGAAGCGGCGGCGGAATCCGAGCCGGTCGTCATCTCGGGCCAACGCAATCTGCTCGGGTTGAGCGACCTGGCCACCGACATGGCGAAGCTGAGGCGCATGTTCGATCTGTTCGATCACAAGACGCGCCTGATTCAACTGCTCGACGTATCGATCGGCGCGCACGGCGTGCAGATATACATCGGCGGTGAATCGCAAACCGTGCCGCTCGATGACCTGAGCATGGTAGTGGCTCCGTACGAGGTCGACGGCAAGGTGGTCGGCACGCTCGGCGTGATCGGCCCCACGCGCATGGCGTACGAGCGCGTGATTCCGATCGTCGACATCACGGCGAAGCTGCTGTCCAACGCGCTGTCGCAGGGTTGAGCGCTAGGTTTTGGCCAGTTCGATTGCTTCGCTGGGCAGCGCACGCAGAAGAGACGCAGACCCGGCTTGCAGCCAGGCGTCGAAGTCTTTTTCGTCGACGATAACCGGCATGCGATCGTGAATGTCGGACAACAAGTCGTTGGGTGCAGTTGTGATAATGGTGAACGCCTCGACCGGTGCGGCGTCCGGATACTTCGGATCGTGCCACCAGTCCCACAAGCCGGCGAATGCGAACAGCGGCTTGTTCCTGACGGTGACGCGCCACTTGGTCTTGCGGCCTTTTTCGCCGCTCCACTCGAAAAATGCCGACGCCGGTACCAGGCAACGGCGATTCCTGAAGGCATCGCGGTAGGCGGTCGCAACGGACTCTCCGCGTGCGTTGATGCGGTCGGTGCTATCGGTTCCGAAGGGCGGCTTGAAACCCCAGCGCATCACGACGGCTTCGCGCTGCCCATCTTGGCGCAGTCGCACGACCGGCGCCTGGTCCGTCGGCCGCAGGTCCGGGTGAGGCTCGAACAATGGAATCTGGCGCAGAACCCTAAACACCGCCGCAATCCGCGTTCCGGTTTCGTTCAGGTCAAAGCGGCCGCACATGGCCGCATGCTAGCGCTGGTTGTCCTCGATCTGACCCGGCATCGGCAATTGGTCGGCCGGCGTTAGCGGTGATTCGCGCTCGGCGTAAAAATACATTCCAAATCGCATCTGCATCGCCTGTCCGCCCGGCTGCCGGTCGTGCTTGACGCCTTCTTGCGCAAGCGCGTCCATGCGGCGCACCGCAGAATCCAGAATGCGGCGCGCCAACTCATGCAAGGCGTTGATCGACTCGGGTCCGAGCGCGTCGGCACACACGCTTTGCTCGAGGAACGGCGCACGATCCCCCGCTTGCAAAGCACCCACGTTTCCTTCAATCGCTGCCAAGTGGTCTTTCACGTTGCGCGACACGCTCGCGACCATCTCGATGAAGGCACGATCGGCGATCGAGCGCTCAGAACGCAAATGGGCGCGCTCGTCGGCGATATCGACGACGCCCAGCCGCAACATCTCTTCCAGCATTGCGCGGCTGTGAAAGTCGCGCGACACTGATTGCGCCAATTGCTCGAACGACGGGTCGTCATCGGCATGGCTGCCGTTGCCATTGCGCAATGGCAGCGCAGAAGGCACGCCGTCTGGCCCGGTGTAGCGCGGGTCGCTGCTCCAGCGCAGCATGACCTCACTGACGAGCGACTGCACACGGGGCGGTACACGGTCGGGCACCCGCCCCTCGGACGTTAGCGCGCGCACATCCTTGCGGTGCACGCCCGAGACGATGCTGATGGCCGAATCGCTGATGCGTTTGCCCGATGCCGTGAGCTCGGCGTGCGCGGCGCGCAGAAAGGCGGGTTTAAGCGCAGGGACGAGCTGCGGGTAGGTCACGCCGTGGGCGACGAGCAGCCGCACCAGCGGCGCGAGCATCGCCAGCGTTTGTTCGAGCAACACGTCGGGACGACTTGCGTCGCCGTTTTTTTGAGCACTCATTGAGGACAGATCGGTGCAGCAGTGCCGAAAATTCAACTCCTTAGAATGCGTTGCCCCGTTGTTGAGTTATCACCGCAAAAGACCTTCGAACGATGCCGTTTTCACCCGAACCTCCTGTGGCACCGGCGCCGGCCGGCCGCACCGCCGTGCTGCTCGTCAACCTCGGCACGCCCACAGCG
>JBGSWX010000453.1:0-5785 GCA_041751695.1 Burkholderiaceae bacterium
CCGTACATCGTCAAGGATCGCGCGCACATGGCGCGCATCGAGAAAGACGTGTTCTGGCCGAAGATCGCACCCGAGGCCGACAAGAAAGGCCTGAAGGTACTGGCAGTGTGGGAGAACGGCGTGCGCCACGTTACGAATAACAGGCGGCCGATCAAGGCGCCCGCTGATCTGCAGGGCATCAAGCTGCGCGTGCCCGAGGGCAAATGGCGCGTCAAAATGTTTCAGGCGTACGGTGCGAATCCGAGCCCGATGAAGTTTTCCGAGCTGTTCACCGCGCTGCAGACCGGAGTGATGGACGGCCAGGAAAATCCGTTCACGCAGATCTATTCGGCCAAGCTCAATGAAGTGCAGAAGTTTTTATCGCTGTCGGGCCATGTGTACACGCCGGCGTATGTGATGGTCGGCACGCGGCACTGGAACACGCTGCCGGCCGACGTGCGCAAGATTCTCGAAGACACGGCGCGCGAAACGCAGGCGTATGTGTACGAGGTCGCGGCGAAGGACGACGCCGATCTGCTCGGCAAGCTGAAGTCGGGCGGCATGGCAGTCAACGACGTCGACAAGGAAGCATTCATCGCCGCCAGCCGCCCGATTTACGAGGAGTTCGGCAAGGAAGTCGCAGGCGCGAAGGAGCTGATCGACCGCGCGGTTGCGCTCGGTAAATAGCGTGACGTCGCACACCGCGCGCGAGGCGTCGCTCGCCGCCGGCTTGCGGCGCTTTCGCGAACGCTACGGGCATCTTCTCGAATGGATGGTCGGCGCGCTGATGGTGATCCTCGCCGCCGAGGTGACCTTGGGCGTCATCTTCCGTTCGCTCGGCCAGTCGCTCACCTGGTACGACGAACTGGCCTCGGTGCTGCTTGCGTGGCTGACGTTCTACGGCTCGGCGCTGGCGTCGGTCAAGCGCGCGCACATCGGCTGCCCCGAGATCGTCGATCGGCTGCGTTGGCCGCTGCGGCGCGGCTTCAATATCGCCGCGCAGGTGCTGGTGATTGCGTTCTTCCTGGTGCTCGGTTGGGTCGGCGCGTCGATCCTGCCGATCCTGCACGGTGACTCGCTGGTCAGCCTGACGTGGGTGCCGATGAGCGTGGTGCAGTCGGTGATTCCGATTTCGGCGGCGCTGATCGTGATCGCCGAAGTCACCTACCTGATCGATTTGCTGATCGGACGCGAACCGCCGGCGCCCGCCGACGTGATGGCCGATGCGTTGCACTGATGGGCTGTACTGAGGCCGCCGCTCGATGACGACGATGTTGCTGCTGTTTGCGGCGGTGCTGGCGCTGGTGTTGATCAACGTGCCGATCGCCGTGTCGCTCGGCATCGTCGCGCTGGTGGCGATGCTCGCCAGCCACGGCTCGAGCAGCCTGCCCAACCTCGCGTTGGTGACCTTCAGCGGCGCGACCAATTTTCCGCTGCTCGCGATACCGCTGTTCATTCTGGCCGGCGCGATCATGAATGCGTCGGGAATCTCGCGCCGCCTGATCGCGTTCGCCTCGGCGCTGTTCGGCTGGATCCGCGGCGGGCTCGCGATCGTGTCGATCGGCACCTCGATGTTCTTTGCCGAGATTTCGGGCTCGGCAGTGGCCGACGTCGCCGCGCTCGGATCGATTTTGATTCCCGGCATGAAGGCCAAGGGGTACCCGGCGCCGCTGGCGGCCGCGGTGATGTCGTCGGCGGCCACGCTGGCGGTGATCATTCCGCCGTCGATCCCGATGATTCTGTACGCGGTGATGGCCGAAACGTCGGTCGTGCAGATGTTCGTCGCCGGCATCGTGCCGGGCATTCTCGGCGGCCTCGGCTTGATGGCGATGGCGTACTGGTTCGCGCGCCGCTACAACCTGCCGCGCGAGCAAGCGTTTGCGTGGAAGCGCGTGGCGACGACCGCGCGCGATGCGGCGTGGGCGTTTTTGCTGCCGATCATCATCCTCGGCGGCATCTTCGGCGGCGTGGTGACCGCGACCGAAGGCGCGGCACTGGCGGTGATCGCCGCGCTGTTCGTCGGCCTCGTCATCTACCGCGAACTGAATCTGGCCGAGCTGCGCAAGGCGGTGCTCGAAGGCGGTGTGCAAACCGCAGTGGTGATGCTGCTCGTGGCGACCAGCGCACTGCTGGGCACCTACCTGACAGAAGTGCAGGCGCCGCAGGCGCTGGCGCAGGCAGTGTCGGACTTCACGTCGAACAAGTATGTCGTGCTCGCTCTGTTGAACGTGCTGTTCCTGTTCCTCGGCATGTTCCTGCACTCGGCCGCGGCGATCATCCTGGTGGTGCCGATCGTGATGCCATTGGTGCGCGCCGCCGGCATCGATCCGGTGCACTTTGGCCTGATCGTCACGATCAACCTCGGTATCGGCCAGCAAACGCCGCCGGTGGCCAGTGTGCTGATGGTGGCGTGCTCGATCGCGAAGGAATCGGTGTGGGCCGTGACGCGCGTCAACGTGTATTTCATCGCGGTACTGGTGGCGGTGTTGTTATTGGTGACATACGTTCCAGTGACCGGCCTGGGGCTGGTTGAATATTTCTATCGCTAGCGATGGACTCGATCGACGTAGAACGCAGCGATTCGATCGCGACCGTGGTGTTGAACCGGCCGCACAAGCTCAACGCGCTGACGCGCGGCATGTGGGCATCGCTCGGCGAAGCGGTCGAGCGACTGTCGGGGGATGACTCGTTGCGTTGTTTGATCATTCGCGGCGCCGGCGAAAAATCGTTCTCGCCGGGCAACGACATCGCAGAGTTTGCGCGCGAACGATCGAACAAGGCGCAGGCGATCGAGTACGGCCAGGTGATGCATCGCACCGCCGATGCGCTGGCCAACTGCCGGCATCCGCTGATCGCACAGATTCACGGCATCTGCGTGGGCGGCGGACTCGAGATCGCGGCGCTGTGCGATCTGCGCATCTGCGGTGAATCGAGCCGCTTCGGCGCGCCGATCAACAAACTCGGGCTGGTGATGGCGTACGCGGAAATGGCGCCGCTGGTGCGGTTGGTCGGGGGCAGCGTTGCGCTCGAGATCCTGCTCGAAGGGCGAATCTTCGGCGCCGCCGAAGCGAAGGAAAAAGGACTCGTGACGCGCGTCGTGCCGGACGATCAAGTAGCCGATGAGGCGGGCGCAGCGGCGCAACGCGTCGTCGACGGCGCACCGCTGGTCGCGCGCTGGCACAAGAAGTTTGCGCGCCGATTGGCGTCGGGGGCCCCGCTGACGGCCGCCGAGTACGACGAATGCTTCGATTGTTTCGACACCGAAGACTTTCGCATCGGCTACGCGGCATTTCTCGCCAAGCAGAAACCGGCGTTTGTAGGCAAGTAAGTGAGCGGACCGCTAAAAGGCATGCGCGTGCTCGAACTCGCGCAGATCATGGCCGGCCCGACGGCCGGGATGATGCTGGCCGACATGGGCGCCGATGTCATCAAGGTCGAGAAGTTGCCCGGCGGCGACGACTCGCGCAGCTACAGCGAGCCGCAGGTCAATGGCGTCTCAGCGCCGTTCATGATTTTGAATCGCAACAAGCGCGGCATTGCGTTGAACCTGAAGCGCCCGCAGGGACGCGAGATTCTGCTGAAAATGGTGCGCGACGCCGACGTGCTGACCGAAAACTATCGCAAGGGCACGCTGGAGAAACTCGGCCTCGGCTACGACGTGCTCGCTGCTGAAAACCCCGGCCTGATTTATTGCGCCGTTTCTGGCTACGGACGCGACGGACCGTTCGCCGACAAGGGCGGCTTCGATCTGATCGCGCAGGGCTTTGCCGGCTTGATGTCGATCACCGGCGAGCCGGGCGGTGCGCCGGCGAAGACGGGCAACTCGGTGGCTGATATCAACGCCGGCCTCCTCGCAGTCTCCGGCATTCTCGCCGCGTACGCGCACAAGCTGAAGACCGGCGAGGGCCAGGTTGTCGACACGTCGTTGATGGAAGCCGCGCTTCAGCAAACGTACTGGCACGCTGCGATCTACTTCGCCACCGGCCAATCGCCCGGGGCGACCGGATCGGCGCACATCCTGACCGCGCCGTATCAGGCGTTTCGCGCGAGCGACGGCTGGATCAACATCGGCGGCGCCAATCAGGCCAACTGGGAACGCATCGCCGACGTCCTCGGCCACCCCGAGTGGCGCGACGATGCGCGCTTTGCGACGAATGCGGCGCGCATGGCGAACATCGATGCACTCACCGATGCGATGAACGCAGTGATTTCAACGCGCAGCCGAAGCGACTGGATCGAAGCCTTCGATGCCGCCGGCGTACCAGTCGGGCCGGTGCATACGATCGGCGAGGCGCTCGAGCACCCACAGACACGCGCGCGCGGTATGGTCGTCGAGTTGCACCACGCGCAGGCCG
This sequence comes from Burkholderiaceae bacterium, assembly GCA_041751695.1. GTDB lineage: Bacteria > Pseudomonadota > Gammaproteobacteria > Burkholderiales > Burkholderiaceae_F > JACCZX01. The sequence continues at coordinate 4,335 of JBGSWX010000453.1, forward strand.
GCGCAACCCAGGCGCTCGGTTGCCCGCTGCACTTTTCACGCACGCCTACCGTCGTACCGCGCCCCGCTCCGATGCTTGGCGAGCACACGCGCGAAGTGCTGCGCGAGTTCGGATATCAAGACGCGCAGATCGATGCATTCGTCGCCGAGGGTGTAGTCGAGGCCCGCTGACTCGATCAACGCGGGGGCGCGGTCTTGACGAACTCGACCACGTCGTCGAGCACCGGCCCCAGAAAACGCAGCGGTGCAGCAAACGCCCCAATCAATGTGATGTGATCCGTGCGCGGATAGAACTGCACGGTGACCGGAACACCCGCCGCTTGCAGCTTGGTCCCCATCTGCCGCGTATTGCGCTCAGGATTGACCAGATTGTCGTCGGTTGCGGCGCCGAGAAACGTACGCGGCGCCGGCGCCGTCGCATAGAGAATCGGCTGCGACTCAGGCGGGGTGTTGGGATGAAAAAATACCGGCTGCGCATCCGGATTTTCGATCGGCAAAAATTCATACGGGCCGGCCAGGCCGATCCACCCCGCCAACTGCGTCGTCTTGAGCCCCTCCGCGCCGAGCCAGCGCGGGTCAAGCGCCACCATCGCAGCGTTGTAACCGCCCGCGCTATGACCCATCGCGAATACACGTTTGGGATCTGCTCCGTGGCGCGCGGCTTCGCGCAACGCCCACGCCGTGGCCGCCGCGTTGTCCTTTAGAAATTCCGGGTAACGCACTTCCGGGTACAGCCGATAGTCAGGAATGACGGTCAGAATGCCGCGCGCAGCCAATGCTTCGCCTACAAAGCGATAACTTTCACGCTCGCCGTGATTCCACGAGCCGCCGTAGAAGAACACCACCAGCGGCCAGCCGTTGGCCGGTCGCACCCGCTCCGGCGTCGCGCGCGGCGTGTAGACATCGAGCTGCCGCCGGGCCCCGGCACCGTAGGGCACGGTGGCCAGCTCGTAGGAGTCCGACGGCACGATCGCATTGAGCGCGCGGATCGGAGAACACGCGACGACCGCAACGGTGGCGACGACGATTGCGACAAGGATCAGGAGCATGCGCGCCATGAGGGGCGGATTCCGAGCGTCGTTATGAAATTGCGCCGGAAAGAATCACCGGTCCGGTGGGTCCGCCGGTGGGCGATCCGCCCGCGGGTTCCACTGAGATGGCGAGCACCGCGCCTTTGCGCAACTGGCCTCGATGCCCTTCGGGCACTTGCAGTGTTCCAGAGAGCTGTCCGAGCACCGCCAGCGAAAGCGGCGCACCACCCTCGGGAATGACCCACAACTCGTAACTTTGCAAAGGTCCCGCAACGATCGGGCGGGCAGCGCGCAGTTCGAGCGTGCGGCGGTCCGACGACAGTGCGGCGGCTACGCTCGGTGGTGCGCCCTTCATCGCCAGCTGCGCGATCGGCGTCAATGTCGTCTCGGTCGTGGTGCGCAGTGCCAGCAGCGCAATGCC
>JBGSWX010000454.1:0-1586 GCA_041751695.1 Burkholderiaceae bacterium
GCAAACGGCGCGGGCTGGCTGCGTACAGCTCGGTCTCGGTGACTACTGCGATGCGCGGGTCGCGCAGCACGAATCCTTCATGCAGCGGCGCGACGCCGAGGCCGACCGCCGCATCGGACGCCATGAAAGCGTTGAAGTCGGCGTTATCCGCGAACGGCAATTGATATTCAGTCAGCATCTGCGAGATCGTTTCGCGCCGGCCGGCAGAATCTGCAACGATCAGCACGCGGCCGTGCCCGGCAGTTGTGAAAGCGTCCGTGAACGCGCGCAGCCGACTGACTGGATCCTCAGCGCGGCGCTCGACGGCGAGCAATGACAGCGCTTCGAAGCCCTCGTGCGCTCCCGTATTTGCAACGTCAGCCAACGAGATGCGCCCGTACTCCTTCGCGAGCGAGAAGAATCCTTCGGCGTTGAGGAAGAGATCGGCAGGCGGCACGATCGGCCGCGTGATATCGCGCGACAAGAATCGATAGCGTTCGCTGGTCTCGTTCCAGAAGCGTGTCATGGCGGCTTCGATCGGGCCGTGCAGCGCCAGCACGCTGGTCGGCGGCAGGTAATCGAACAGCGTCGCGGTCTGGTCGAAAAACAGCGGCAGGTAGTACTCGATACCCGCCGAAGCAATGCCGGTGCCGATGTCTTTGTAAACGCTCGAGCGGCTGGGATCGCCTTCAATGCGCTCGCGCCAGCGCCGACGAAACGCTTGGCGCGCTGCTTCGTCGATCGGAAACTCGCGGCCCGGCAGTAACCGCACTTCGGGTACCGGATACAAGCCGCGCTGCGTGTCCGGATCGAACGCGCGAATGGTGTCGAGTTGGTCGCCAAACAGGTCGAGGCGATACGGCAGCGCCGAACCCATCGGAAACAGATCGATCAATCCGCCGCGAATCGCAAACTCGCCCGGCGCGACCACCTGCGACACATGCTGATAACCGGCGAACACCAACTGCGCGCGCAGGGGCTCGGCGTCGATCGTCTGACCCTGCTTGAAGAAGAATGTGTGACCGGCGACGTACTGCGCAGGCGACAACCGGTACAGCGCGCTGGTGGCCGAAACGACCAGCACATCGATTTCGGAGTGCGGCTGGCTCAAGCGATACAGTGTTTCCAGACGCTCGGACACGAGGTCCTGGTGCGGCGACAGCGTGTCGTACGGCAGCGTCTCCCAATCGGGCAGCGGACGCACCGCCAGCGACGGGTCGAAGTAGCGGATCTCATCGACCAGGCGCTGCGCGTCGAGTGCATCGGCCGATATCGCAACGACCAACCTTTGCTCTTGGCGTGCCTGCGCGGTGAATTGACTCAGCAACCAGGCGTCGCCGGAACCCGGCGGGCGGGCGAGAGCAAAGCGGGTCCCCGCGGACGGCAGGGTCCACGAAGTGATGCCCGCTGATGCCGCCTCGGGCGTGAGTGTCGAGACTTCTTCCTCTTGCTTCAAGAAAATGCGCAAAAAAATACGGCAGCCAAGCATTCTCGCAAGCTGCCGAAGTCGATCGTTATTATACGAAGCGACTCATGAGCTGCTCGTTGTGCCAAAACCTAATCGATATTTCGCGTTGATTGCCGCTGCGGGCTTGGGTATGCGCATC
>JBGSWX010000455.1:0-2387 GCA_041751695.1 Burkholderiaceae bacterium
GTCTTGAGATCGAGATACTGGATCAGTGATAGCGCGTCGTCTTGATTGGCTTTCGCTGCGTGGCGCCGAAAGACCTCGATTGCGTTGTAACCAGCAAGCTGCGCCTTGAACGTGCTCGAATACAAACGGGCACGCATGTCATCGCGCAGGATAGAGACGCTGTGAAAATATGCCTGCACCGAATCGCGCGCGAGCGCCTGCAATGTCGTCTTGCCGCGCAGCACGCGCGGCGCCCAGTCAGCCTTCGGATACATGCGACCTAGCAGCCCGAACACAGGCCGGCGCAGAGTCAGCGGCAAAGGCTGGCGCATTCGCTCTTCCATCATGTGCATCCGGTATCGGCGATAGCCGGCAAAACTCTCATCGCCGCCGTCGCCTGATAGCGCGACGGTCACGTGCTTGCGGGCCAGCTGACAGACTCGGTACGTCGGGATCGCAGAACTGTCGGCATACGGCTCGTCGTACAGACGCGCAAGTACGTCGATCAGGTCAAAGTCGTCGCTTTCGACGCGCTCGACATGGTGCTGCGTGCGATAACGCACTGCAACCTGGTGCGCATACTTCGATTCGTCGTAGTGCGGATCGGAGAAAGAAATAGAGCAGGTGTTAACAGGGGTCGCGGAAATTCCCGCCATCATCGCAACGACTGCGCTGGAATCGACACCGCCGGAGAGAAACGCGCCGAGCGGCACTTCCGAAATCATGCGCAGGCGGACACTTTCCCGCAGGCGATCGATCAATTCGGCCGCAGCGTCGCCAGCGGACAAGGTGCTCGACCGTGTGAACTCCACGTCCCAATACTCGCGTGGCACAGGAAGCGCGGCACCACGCCTCGCCGTCAGATGATGCCCTGGAGGCATCTTCGCAGCACTCGCGAAGATCGTGCGCGGCTCGGGCACGTAGCCGAGCGCGAAATACTCCTCGACGGCACGTGGGTCGATCTCGCGTGTCAGCGCGCCGTGCGCCAATAGCGACTTCAGCTCGGACCCGACAAGCAAATGGCCGTCAGGCAACTCGGCAAAGAACAGCGGCTTCACGCCGAGCCGATCGCGTGCCATGAACGCCGTCTGCTGCTTCTCGTCCCACAGCACAAACGCAAACATGCCGCGAAAACGGTCGACGCATTGCTCGCCCCACGCCTGCCAGGCGTGCACGATCACTTCGGTATCGCTGCGGGTGCGGAAGACGTATCCGAGCGCGCTAAGTTCAACGATCAACTCACGATAGTTGTAGATCTCGCCGTTGTAGACCACGACGACCGAGCGGTCGGCGTTGTAAAGCGGCTGCTGGCCGGTGGCGAGGTCGATGATCGAAAGTCGCCGGTGACCGAGTCCTACGCCGGGTGCGAGATGGAGACCGCCTTCGTCGGGCCCGCGATGATGCTGCGATTCGTTCATGCGAACGAGCGTGTCGCGGTCTATCGGCCGGCGCCCCCGCAGATCAATGATGGCAACGATGCCGCACATAACTGGTTTCAGCTTTCCGCCGAAGGCAGGTTGGATTCCGAACGCGCCGCCGCGTGAGCGCCGCTCCGAAGTGCCGCTAGATACAACTGATGGTAGCTGTCGACCATGCGGTCGAGGCTGAAGGTAAGTTCGACCCGATGCCGGGCAGCACGACCTTGCCGGCGAGCCAGCGCCGGATTCCCGAAGTAAACCAGGATGGCCTGCGCGAGGGCAAGTGGGTCAGCGGCCGGCACTATTCGACCGGTAAGGCCGTCTTCGACCAGTTCCGCGTTGCCACCAACGCCTGTGGCCACGACCGGCAGCGCACAAGCCATGGCTTCGAGAATCGTGTTCGAAATACCTTCGCCGAGGGATGGAAGCACGAAGCAGTCGAGCCCGCGCATGATCCCGGCAACATCATCGCGCTCGCCGGCGAACCAGGCGAGGTCGCGCGCGCCGACGTCCTCAAGTATGCGTTCAGACTCAGCGCGCAGCACACCTTCGCCGACCATGATCAGCCGCATGCGATCTCTGGCGCGCGGATGAATGCGCAGCGCAAGCACAAAGGCACGCGCCAGCGCACTCTGATCTTTCACATGGTCCATGCGGCCGACAGTGCCCACCAGCCAGTGCTCAGGACGACTGAATGGGCACCCATCGATCGCGGCGCCTGTGTCCCCGACCGGATGAAATCGCTGCGTATCCACTCCGTTGTAAAGCTGCACGATGCGATCGCCCGCAATGCCGACACGCTCGTTCAGGTAGCGCTCGAGATCTTCCGAAACAGCGACGTAGCGCGAGACGAACGGACTGTAAGCGCGGCGTACCCACTGATAGCGGCGCCGTGTGCCGTCGGGATCGACGGCGTCGCGCCCGTGTTCACCATGAATGCGCGCGGATACGCCGGCGGCCCACGCCGGCACGACGGCTTCCAGCGCAGCG
>JBGSWX010000456.1:0-3608 GCA_041751695.1 Burkholderiaceae bacterium
CGAAGTTCGCGCAGCAGGTTGCACGCGCGGCAGCGGAAGCGCCGCTCGCTGTTTGGCGCGTCTATCTGCGCCAGCACGTGCTCGACGCTGCAGCGCCGGCGCTGCCTGTGCCTTACGTTAACGCGAATTTTGACTATCGCAGCCGCGCAATTCGCGGACTCGAAGCGCCGCCGCCGCGCGCCGAGCAGGTCATCGTTCGCATCACCGGCAACTTCGGCTCCGAGCCGCTGGCCGAAGGGTTGGGCCAGCTCTACGTGGCGCGTGCGTTTTCGCCCGAAGCCAAAGCGCGTGCTGTTGCGATGACCGAGGACATCAAGGCTGCGCTGCGGGCGCGCATCGAAAAGCTCGATTGGATGAGCGCGCCGACCAAGGTGCGCGCGATCGGCAAGCTCGATGCGATGGTGTTGAAGATCGGGTTTCCGGACCGTTGGAAGACTTACGAGGGCCTGACCATCGCACGCGATGATTACGCGGGCAACTGGCTGCGCGCGAATGCGTGGGAGTTTCAGCAGCGGCTCGCTGACCTCAGCCGTCCGGTAGATCGGACGCGCTGGTTCACGTCGCCGCATCTGGTCAACGCGTTCGCCGGCAGCCTGAACGAGATTGTGTTTCCAGCAGCGATCCTGCAGCCGCCGTTTTTCAATGCGCAGGCCGATGACGCGGTCAACTTCGGCGGGATCGGCGCGGTGATCGGGCACGAGATCACGCATCACTTCGACGATCGCGGCCGGCAATACAACGAAGTCGGCAATCTGTCGGAGTGGTGGAGTGCGGAAGACGTGGCGCGTTACAAGGAGCGCGCGGCGCAGGTTGCGCAGCAGTATTCGGCGTATGCGCCGCTGCCGGGGCAAACGATCAACGGCCAGCAAACGTTGGGCGAGAACATCTCCGACTTGGGCGGCGTCAAGATTGCGTACGACGGGTTACAGCGCGCACATGTGCGGCGCGCAGCGGAAAAGATCGACGGCTTTACTCCCGAGCAACGCTTTTTTCTATCGTTCGCAACGATCTGGCGCAGCAAGATCCGCAACGAAGCGCTGCTCGACCAATTGCGAACCGGCAGTCATTCGCCGGCGCGCTATCGCGTGCTTGGCCCGCTCGCCAACGTTCCGGGATTTGCGCAGGCTTTCAATTGCCCGGTCGGTGCGCCGATGATGCGTGCGCCGGCCGAGCAGATTTCGATCTGGTGACTTTGCGGGTTTAGGCAGGCATCGGGCGGCGACCCATCAGCGCCAGCCAGCCGCGCGCGATGCGATAAATGGCCCAGATGCCGATGACAAAAAAGCCGATTCCCCAGATAACGAGCCCAAACCCCAGCAAGGGCAACAGCACCAACCCGATGACTCCAATGATTACAGCGATCAGCAGCGCCCACCAGAACGTGCGGATCTGCCACGAGAAGTGCGAATCGAGGTACGTCCCGCGCACATCGCTGCGTTTCACGTAATTGATGATCACCGCGATAATCGACGGCCAGCCGAACACAAACGCTCCAATGATGCTCACGGCGCCCACTGCGCCGATCACCAGACTCAGCGTGTGCAGCGCGTAAACGACGTGCGTGATCGTGACCAGCGAATCGGCGGGGGCGGCAGGAGAAGCGGGCGGCAGAGGTGTGCTCATGACGAAATGGTACATCGGCACGAAATCGGGGCTGACCCCGATTTCGTTCCCCATGTTTACGTCATGAAGCCGAGGTCCTGCTGTGTGAAGTTCACCAGGTTCGGCAGGATCACCGGCAAGTTCGCCGGCGTCACGCCCATCCACCTTGCCAGCGTCGCCGCGTACTGCTCAACGGCAATCGTTGGAATCAAGCGGCCGTTGCCGGCGTCGGTCGACGAACCGGACGTCAAGTCGGGAAACGCGCCATAAACCTGCCGGCCGGCGACAGCGCCACCGACTACGAAGTGATGCGAGCCCCAGCCGTGATCGGAGCCCTCGCTGTTCGGCGCCAGCGCGCGACCGAAGTCCGATGCAGTGAAGAGCGTCACGTCGTTGGCGAGTCCGATCTGATCGATCGTCGTCTGCCACCAGCCGACAGCCTGCGCGAGCTGCGTCAGTAGACCCGGGTGCGTCGCGCTCTGGTTCGCGTGTGTGTCGTAGCCGCCCATCGACACCAGGAACACCTGCCGCGCCGCGCCGAGCGCACTGCGCGCGTAGATCATCCTGGCGACCATCTGCAACTGTTGCGCGAGCTGATTGTTGGCCGGTAGCGCCGGCGGTGTCGGGATGATCGGTGCAGCGATCGCGGCCGCCACTGCTGCCTGCGAATCGATCGAGCGCTGATTGACTTTGCCCAGTTCGTTTTGCATCAGGTTGGCGTTCGTGCGAGTCAGAATGTTTCGTAGCGCGGAGGTGCCCGCGCTCGATCCGTACAGCGTGGTGCCAACGACGCCGTTGAACGGAACTGCGCCCTGTGCCGGATCGAGCTGGTACGGCTGAATCTGCTGGCCGCTCAAGAACACCGCGTTGCCGGTCAGGTTGATCGTGGTGAACGTGCTGTTGCCGTTCTGCGCAGCGAGTAGATCGCCGATGCGTCCGCCCCAGCCGTAGGTTGCGCCTTCTGGCGCCGACGCCTGCCAGGTCGACTGCTGGTCGTTGTGCGAGAAGAGCTTCGCCGGCTTCGGCACGCTGCCGTTCTGGAACGTGGTGCGATTGGTCGGCACGATCAGTGGGCCAACGTTGGCGACGATCGCGCAGCGCTGCGCTTCATAAAGCGTGGCGAGCGGTCCGAGTTCGGCCGTCGGCAATTGAACTCCACCGACGGTGAGCGGCGTCAGTTGTGCGGGCTGCCACGCAAGTGTGCCGCGCGTGGCGGCGTAGGTGTTGTACGCCGCGCCTGCCGGCACGACGGTGTTGTGCGCGTCGTTGCCGCCATACAGGAACACGCACACCAGCGCCTTGTAGCCGCCGGTGGTCTGCGCCGACGCGGCGCCGATCGATGCGAGATTCAGTGCAAACGGAGCTGCGCTGCCGGCGACTGCCAGTGCCGAACTCCGGCGCAGGAACTCGCGGCGTGAAGTCTTCGATGTCATTTTCGTTCTCCTACTTCTGCACCAGGTAGTCGGGCGACGCCATCGTCAGCAAGATGGCCATGTAGACGCGATTGTTGGGGCCGTTACCGGTGGTTCCGATCGCGTTGACTGCGGTGCGGATGTCGTTGCGCAGCGTCGAGCTCATCGAGCCCGCGAGCAGGCAGCGGTTGACGCGGTCGAGCAACGCATCGGCGTTGCTCGCGAGGGCGATCTCCGGCGCGTAGTTCGCTTTCACGTCGGCGCTGACGCCGACGCCTGACTGAATCACCACCTGCATGAAGTTGGTGTAGCCCGCGACCGACGTTTCGCCGATCAGCTGGAACTCAGGCGCGACCAGGTTCGCGCTCGCGATCGCGGTGTTCGGCGGCACGTAGCCGGGCCGGTAGAAGTTGAACACCGACGGCGAGCGCCACGGCTGCTGGCCGAGCGAGGTCGATGCGCTCTGCAGATTGCGAATCGTCCAGTTGCCCGAGGTCGACGTGGCGCCGTAGCAGCGGCCCCAGTGCGCCAATCGCAGTACGGGCTCGCGCACCTTGCCCCATTGCGGGTCGGTGAGCTTGGCTGCGTCGCGCG
>JBGSWX010000457.1:0-2404 GCA_041751695.1 Burkholderiaceae bacterium
GCATGCAGCCGGTGTTCCGCGCGGTGTGTTGCAGCTCGTGCCCGGACAGGGCGAGACGGTGGGCGCCGCGCTCGTTGCTGACAGTCGCGTGCAAGGCGTGGTCTTCACCGGATCGACCGATGTCGCGCGCATCATTGCCCGCTCGCTCGCAAGCCGCCTCGGCCCCGAAGGCCGGCCGATCCCGCTGATCGCCGAAACCGGCGGGCAAAACGCGATGATCGTCGACTCCTCTGCGCTCGCCGAGCAAGTCGTCGCCGATGCGGTCGTCTCGGCGTTCGATAGCGCGGGGCAGCGCTGCTCGGGGCTGCGCGTGCTGTGTTTGCAGGACGACATCGCCGATCGTGTGATCGAAATGTTGAAAGGAGCGATGGCGGAGCTGGCTGCCGGCAATCCCGAGCGCCTCGCGGTGGACGTGGGTCCGGTCATCGACGACGAAGCGCGTTCGATGCTGATCAAGTACATCGAAGCCATGCGCGCGCGCGGCCACGATGTCCACCAGGCTGGCGGTGCCTCCGCAGAAACACTTGCTCGCGGAACGTTCGTTCCGCCCACGCTGATCGCCATCGACCGCATCGAGCAGCTCGAGCGCGAAGTGTTCGGCCCAGTGCTGCACGTGCTGCGCTACCGGCGTGATGAACTCGATCGCCTGCTCGACGGCATCAACGCGCTCGGCTATGGACTGACGCTCGGCGTGCACTCGCGTGTGGACGGCAAGATCGAACGCGTCGTGCGTCGCGCGCACGCGGGCAACATCTATGTGAACCGCAACATCGTCGGCGCGGTGGTCGGCGTGCAGCCGTTCGGCGGCGAAGGGCTTTCGGGCACGGGGCCGAAGGCGGGTGGGCCGCTCTATCTTTATAGATTGCTCTCGAAGTGCCCGGCCGATGCAGCGCTGATCGAACTCGCTGTGGCGGCCGAAGCGTGCGAGCAATCGACACCGACGCAGGGCGCTGCGCATTCGAATGCACTGGAAGCGCTGCGCAACTGGGCGATGCGATCCCAACCTGATCTCGCCGCGTTGTGCGACCGCCTGGCTTCGCTGTCGCCCGCCGGATCGACGGTTGTGCTGCCCGGGCCCACCGGGGAACGCAATTTGTACACCGTGCAGTCGCGCGCAGCGATTCTGTGCCTCGCGGCGTCCGAGCGCGATTTGCTGGCACAGCTCGCGCTGGTGTTGGCACTCGGCGCCATCGCAATTTGGCCCGACGCGCCACTCGCGCGAGCTACGCTGAAGCAAATGCCACCGCCCGTGAAAAGCGCGATCAGATTGATCGGCGATTGGACAGCGGCTGAGTTCGATGCGGTCATCCACCATGGCTCGCCGCAGGAACGCATCGACATCGGCCGCAACCTGGCGAAGCGCCACGGACCGATCGTCAATGTGCACGGCTTCGCGCCAGGCGAACCACCACTGGCCATCGAGCGGCTGCTCGTCGAGCGCGTGGTGAGTGTCAACACCGCAGCGGCTGGCGGCAATGCGAGCCTGATGACCGTCGGATGAAAACGAAGACCGGGCTATTACCCAAGGCGCTCGTTTCCGCCGCCTTGTTTGCGCTTGTCGCGCCGGCTGTCGGCGCCGAAACGATCGTCGATGCGCGTTTTGCGGTTCCGGTGGATCGTTACGGGCATTTCGCTCTCGGCCGGCCGCACGAATATGCTCGCCTGACCGTAACGACAAATACGGGCCGCAGGCTCGTGTTGCAGTTGCCGGAGGAAGATGTATTCGAGGATCTTCAGCCGCGGCTTGTGAGACTCGCGGCCGGCGAGCCCGAAGAAATCCTTGCCATCGTCAGTCGGCGCGACAGCGGTTCACGGCTCGCTCTAATACGGCTGAGCGATGACGGTCTGGCGATAAGCGCGCAATCTGCGGCGATCGGCACGCCGATGCGCTGGCTCAATCCAGTCGGTGTTGTCGACCTGGACGGCGACGGCCGCGCGGAGATCGCGGCCGTCATCACTCCGCACCTCGGCGGGCCGCTGAAGGTATACCGACGAAGAGGCCGCGAATTAGTCGAGATCGCTGCGCTGGCAGGCTTCTCGAATCACGTTTACGGATCGCCGGAGTTGGGCTTGTCCGCGATGATGTCGATTGCTGGCCGGATCAGGATGCTGGTGCCGGACGCGACGCGCCTGCACCTTCGAATAATCGCGCTGGACAATGGCCGCCTCGTTGAGACTGCGCGGTGCGCGCTTTCCGCGCCGGTCACCGGCGTCATCCAGGCGATTTCGCCGCGAGAGATCTCGGTCGGCACGCAGGCCGGCCAACAAGTCATCGTTCCGGGCGATTGCCTCAAGTAGGCCGGCGGGTCCTACCGAGCGCCTGCGCGTTCCAGCCTTTGCACCATCGCGGTGTAGCCGCGTGCCCGCGCCAGTTGCAGCGGTGTGCGCCCCTGGCGATCGGCGA
>JBGSWX010000458.1:0-3289 GCA_041751695.1 Burkholderiaceae bacterium
GCGGTCGTCACCGCCAACGCGCGCAGCTTGCCGGCCTTGATCTGCGTGGTCGCCGAGGCCAGATTGTCGAACATGAAATCGGTTTGGCCGGCGAGCAAGCCGAGCTGCGCCGGCGCGGCGCCCGCGTACGGAATGTGCACCGCCGAAATCCTCGCCTGCGACTTCATCAGCTCGCCGGCCATATGGCCGGCGCTGCCGTTGCCGCCGGATGCGTAGTTGAGCCGCGCCGGATTCTTGCGCGAATAATCGACCAGGTCGCGTGCGGATCGAATGCCGAGTTGATCGGCACGCTCGGGCGTCATCACGAGCACGTTGGGAACATGCGCAATTAGCGTGATCGGCGCGAAATCCTTGACCGGGTCATACGGCAACTTCGAGAACAGCCACGGGTTGACCGCGTGCGTGGCGACCGCGCCGATCACCAGCGAATAACCGTCGGGCGGCGACTTTGCAACCTGATCGACGCCGAGATTGCCGCCCGCGCCAGGGCGATTCTCGACCACGACCACACCGAGCGACTCCTTGACGCGCTCAGCGAGTGCACGCGCTGCGGTGTCGAGTGGGCCACCTGGCGGGTAGGGCACCACCAGACGGATCGGCTTGTTCGGATACGCGGACTGAGCGCTCGCCATGCGGAAAAAAAGTGGAGTAGCAAGTGCTGCCGCCAACGGGGTGGCAAGCGTTCGAACGGCGCGTCGTCGATTCATTTTGGTGTGCCTGCGGCTGCCTCTTTAGGATCCAAGTATCGCTTACATATCGCCGCGCTTTCACATCGTCGGCCGCTGGCCGAATGGAACATCGACATCCGCGGTTTCCGTCCCGCTGGCCGCGCGTATCTGCATTGCATGAACGTGCGCGCCAGCAGGTCCGTGCTGTGCCCACTGTTCGAGTCGATCGAGCGCTTCTGGCTCACCGGCAGCCACCGCTTCAACGCTGCCGTCTCTCCGATTGCGTACCCAACCGGCGAGCTGCAGTCGGCGCGCCTGCACGCACATCGAATAACGAAAGCCGACGCCCTGCACGTCGCCGCTAATGCTTAAATGCCGCGCGGCGATCACACGATGTGCCGCGACTGCAGTCTCTGCAGCTCGTCGTCGGAGACGCCGGCGAGCTCGCGCAACACTTCGGCGGTGTGTTCTCCGAGCATCGGCGGCGCCAGCTCGTAGCTCGGCGGTGTGGCCGACAGCTTGATCGGATTGGCCACCATCGGCACCTGCCCGGCCAGTGCATGCGGAAGATCGATGCGCAAGCCGCGAGCCGCAACTTGCGGATCGGCGAGCGCGTGCGCGATGTCGTTGATCGGACCACACGGAACGCCTGCCGCATCGAGCTGCTCGACCCAGAACGCCACCGGCCGCGCGCACATTATGGCTTCAAGCTCAGGAATCAACACTTCGCGATTGCGAACCCGATCCGCGTTGCGTCGGTAGCGGGTGTCACTCGCAAGATGCGGCATACCAGCCACCTCGCAAAACTTGACGAACTGCGAATCGTTTCCGACGGCGACGATGACATGCCCATCCTCCGCTGCGAACACCTGGTACGGCACGATGTTCGGATGCGCGTTGCCGGCGCGGCCCGGCGCTTTGCCCGACGTCAAGTAGTTCATGTTCATGTTGGCGAGCATCGCGAGTATCACGTCGTACAGCGCCATGTCGATGTGCTGGCCTTCACCCGTGCGTTCGCGATGGGTGACCGCGGCGAGAATGGCCACCGCGGAATACATGCCCGTCATCAGGTCGGACACCGCGACGCCGGCCTTCTGCGGTCCGCCGCCGGGACGGTCATCGCGCTCGCCGGTGATCGACATGAAGCCGCCGATGCCCTGCATGATGAAGTCGTAGCCGGCGCGCGCGCGATGCGGCCCGGTCTGGCCGAAGCCGGTGATTGAGCAATAGATCAGCTTCGGGTTAATCGTCGCCAGCGATGCGTAGTCGAGTTTGTATTTCGCGAGCTGACCGACCATGTAGTTTTCAACAACGATGTCGCAGTGTTCGGCGAGCTTTCGTACCAGCGATTGGCCTTCGGCCGTCGCGATGTTGATCGTCACCGAGCGCTTGCCTCGATTGGCCGACAGGTAGTAGGCCGCCTCGGACGTTTCCGCGCCGGCAGCGTCCTTCAGATACGGCGGCCCCCATCCCCGCGTGTCGTCGCCGCTGCCCGGTCGCTCGACCTTGATCACTTCGGCGCCGAGGTCGGCCAGCAGCTGCGTGCACCACGGGCCGGCGAGCACGCGCGTTAGATCGAGAACACGTAAATGCCCAAGCGACTTCATCGCGATCGGTGATTGCCTACACTTTGCGCATGGTACGGAAGGTTTCGGCGCGCACCTTGCGCTTCCTGTTGAATCTGTGGCCGCCGTATGTCGGCGCCGGCATCCGCGTGCGCCACATCGCGCCGGACTTTCGCAGCGTCACCGTCGACCTGCGGCTGCGCTGGCGCAACCGCAACTACGTCGGGACGCACTTTGGAGGCTCGCTGTACGCGATGACCGATCCGTTCCTGAGGGTGATGCTGGTGCAAACGCTGGGCGATGAATATCGCGTGTGGGACAAGTCGGGCTCGATCGAGTACATCGCGCCGGGACGCGGCCGCGTGTGGGCGCGATTCGATTTGCACGAAGACGATCTGGCGCAAATCCGGCGCATGACCGAGGCCGGCGACAAGCACCTTCATCTGTTCAATGTCGATGTGAAAGACGACGAGGGCATGGTCGTGGCGCGCGTGGAGAAAGTCATCTACATCCGGCGCAAGCGCAGTGTTGCGTCCAATGGAAATGCGCAATGAATTTGCCGGTGCCATGGCCGTTCGCCAAAGCGCTCGCGCACCGCGGCGGCGGCCTGCTCGCGCCTGAAAATACGCTCGCGGCGATCAAGGTCGGCTTGGCTCACGGCTACCGCGCCGTCGAGTTCGATGCGATGCTGGCCGCCGACGAGCCCGTATTGATGCACGATTCGACGCTCAAGCGCACCGCGCGGCTCGCGGGCAAGGTGGCTGAACAGTCGGCGGCCGCTCTTGCGCAAGTAGACGTCGGGGGCTGGCATTCGGCACGCTTCGCCGGCGAGACGGTGCCCACGCTCGAGCAAACCCTGAGGTTCTGCCGCGTCAATGGTATCTGGCCGAATATTGAAATCAAGCCCGCGCGCGGATTCGAGGGTTCGACCGGCTCTGCAGTCGCCAGCGTCACCATGCAGGTGTACGCCGATCTGATTCGGCCCGGTGGGGACCGCGCCGACCTGATTGACCCGCGCGTTCCGCTGCTCTCTTCATTCTCGCGCGTCGCGCTCGC
>JBGSWX010000459.1:0-2305 GCA_041751695.1 Burkholderiaceae bacterium
GTCGTGCTCGCTTCGCTGGTAATGGCGCTGTTCTATATCGGCGGTGAACTGGCGCAATCGCGACTCGGATTGCCGTCTGCGTTGACCGGCGTGTACCAAGGACTCTTGCTGTTTTTTCTGCTCGCCTGCGACACGCTGATCAACTATCGCGTGCAGGTGCGGCACACCGCTCCCGTCTGATGGATGCGCTTGCCTCGCTGATCGCAATCACGATGAACGCGGGCACGCCGTTGTTGCTGGCCGCCATCGGCGTCGTCGTCAACGAACGCAGCGGTGTCGTGAACCTGGGCACCGAAGGCATGATGCTGGTGGCTGCCGTGTGTGGCTTCACGGCGACACTGGCGTCCGGTCATTATTGGCTGGGATTCGTCGCCGGCGCAATCGCCGGGACGCTGATGGCATTGCTGTTCGCCGCACTTGCAATCGGCCTGTTGACCAACCAGTTTGCGACCGGTTTGGCGTTGTCGCTGTTTGGTGCGGGACTATCGGCATTCATTGGTCTCGCACTCCAAGGTGAAACCTTGCCCTTGCGCGTTGCAGATGGTGTGCCCGGTCTGCGAGACATTCCGTTTCTCGGTCCTGCATTGTTCGCGCAGCACTGGCTGGTTTATCTGTCGCTGGCACTGACGGCTGGAGTCGCATGGTTCTTCTTTCGCACACGGGGTGGCCTGGTGTTGCGCGCAGTCGGCGAATCGCCGGAATCCGCGCATGCGCTGGGCCATCCGGTACGCCGCATTCGCTGTGCGGCGCTCGCATTCGGCGGCGCATGCGCAGGACTCGCTGGCGCCTATCTGTCAACGATCTACACGCCGCTATGGTCTGAAGGCATGGTGGCAGGTCGAGGCTGGATCGCACTGGCGTTGGTGACGTTTGCTACCTGGCGGCCGGGCCGCGTGGTGTTTGGCGCGTACCTGTTCGGCGGCGTGGCGATGTTGCAGTTCTATCTGCAGGGCGATGGCGTCGAGATCGCAACGCAATGGCTGGCGATGACGCCGTATCTCGCAACGATCGTCGTGCTCGCGCTGATCTCGCGCAACCCGCGCTGGATCCGCCTGAACATGCCGGCATCACTGGGCAAGCCGTTCAGTCCGACCGCTTAGACTCTCGCATCACGATCGAGGGAATAACAATGCAAGCGTGTACGAAGCTGATTGCAGTGGCGACTTCGATCGTGTTGTTCGCGAGCTGCGGCAAGAAGGAAGACCCGGCACCGAAGGCGGAGCCGATCAAACAAGCGGCTGCTGCACAAGAGCCGCTGAAGATCGGCTTCGTCTATGTCAGCCCGGTCGGCGACGCAGGCTGGACTGCGCAACACAACGCGGGCCGCGAACAAATGGCCAAAGCACTCGGCGGAAAGGTCACGACGTCGTTTGTGGAAAAAGTGCCTGAGGGCGCTGATGCGGAGCGCGTCATTCGCGATCTGGCGCAACAGGGCCACAAGCTGATCTTTACGACTTCGTTTGGCTTCATGAATCCAACGCTCAAGGTGGCCGAGGAATTCAAGGACGTGAAGTTCGAGCACGCCACCGGCTACAAGACCGCGCCGAACGTCAACACATACAACGCGCGTTTTTATGAGGGGCGCTATCTGGCGGGCATGATTGCAGGCCGCATGAGTAAGACCGGCACGCTCGGCTACGTCGCGGCGTTTCCAATTCCGGAAGTCTTACAGGGCATCAACGCGTTCGTCCTCGGCGCGCGCACGACGAATCCGAAAGCGCGCTTGCGAGTCGTGTGGATCAACACCTGGTACGACCCGGGCAAGGAGCGCGATGCTGCGAACACATTGATGGCGCAGGGGGCGGATGTGGTCACGCATCACACCGATTCCACGGCGGTCGTAGCCGCGGCAGAAGAAAAGAGAAAGATGGCGGTGGCGTACCACTCGAACATGACGAAGTTCGGCCCGTACGCGCAGTTGGTCGCGGTCACGCATCACTGGGGCGACTATTACACGCGACGCGCACAAGCGGTGCTCGACGGCACCTGGGCCGTGGCGCCGGTGTGGGGCGGAATGAAGGAAGGGTTTATTCGATTGCAGGGTCTGGCCGACAATCTGCCCGCCGAGTTGGCCGAAGCCGTGAAAGTGCGCCAGGAGGAAATTCGCGCCGGCAAGTTTCATCCGTTTACCGGACCGATCAAGAGCAACGACGGCAAGGAAATCCTGGCGTCGGGCTCACTGACCGATGCGCAGCTTGGCGCGATGAACTACTACGTCGAAGGTGTCATCGGCAAAGTGCCGGTCGGTAAGTAGAAGATTCGGAAAGCCATGGACTTCAACCGCCTGCTCCGGCAATCGCTGCGC
>JBGSWX010000460.1:0-1973 GCA_041751695.1 Burkholderiaceae bacterium
CAACCCCGCGACTACCGCGCCCCAGAAGCTGCCGACACCGCCGAGGACAATGATCAGGAACGCGGGCACGACGGCGTCGACGCCGACCTGCGGCCGCACGCCCCAGATCGGCGCCAGCACGATGCCCGCAAGTGCGGCCAGCGCAACGCCGAGCGCGAAGACACCGAGTCGCAGCCGCGTCAGATTGATGCCCAGTGCACGAATCATTTCGCTGTCATACGAGCAGGCCTTGATCTTCGCGCCGTAGGAGGTGCGCTCGATGAAGAGCCAGAGCGCGCCGATCGCCAACGCGGCGGCGCCCGCGGCGTAGAAGCGATAGCGTGCGAACAGCAGCTCGCCGATGACGACCGAGCCTTGCAGCGCCTCCGGTGTTGGCAGCACACGCTCGCGCGAACCCCATATCGCGCGAATGGCTTCTTCGATCACGATCGCCGCGCCAAAGGTCAACAACAGCGCGTACAGCGGATCCTTGCCATACGTTCGCCGCAGCGCCACCTCGAGCACCATGCCGAGCACGCCGACGATGGCCGGCGCCAGCACTAACGCGATCGAATAGCGCACTGCGAGCGGCAGTGCGAGCCACGCCGCAGCAGTCTCGGGAGGCAGCGGTGGTGCGACGATCATAAGCGCGACGTACGCGCCGAGTGCAAAAAATGAACCGTGTGCGAGATTGATCGTTTCCATCAGCCCGACGATCAGCATGAAACCGAGCGCGAGCAGCGCGAACAGCAATCCGAGTGCGATGCCGTTAACGAGATGCGGCGCGAGCGTGGCGAGCATCAACTAAAAATAAGCGGCGATAGAGCAGCGGGTGACGATGCGGAACAGCGCACCGTCACCCACCGAGCCTATTGCTCGTACGACGGAGTCGCTTCGTACGACTCGAGTTTGCATGCGCCGACAGCCGCCTTGTCTTCGACTTCCGCCGGTGGCACCCACGACATAATCTTGAAAATGTCGTCCTTTTCAACCGGTGCGTCGTTGTAGCTGGCCATGTAGATCGTCTGCTGCATCTGATGCGTGGCGGGGTTCATGTACGCATCGAAATGCTGCATGCGATCGCGCGCGCTGACCTTCAGACCCTCAAGCTGCTTAATCACGGCAATGTTGTTGGTACTGCCGGCGCGCTCGCACGCGCGCAGCAGTTCTCGCGTTGCCATGTAGCCGTTGTAGTAGACGTTGCCCGGAACGCGGATCGCCATGCCGGGGAATGTCTTCTGATACTGCGCGACGAATTCCTTGACGCCCGGCAGATCGAGCCGGTAGTACCACGTCGTGCCGAACACACCGAACATCGCGTCGGGGCCGAGCCCGTACACGTCAGGCCAGTCCTGCTGATTGTTGATCCATGCCATGCGCTTATGCAACCCGGCCTGGATGACCTGCTGGCGCATTGACTTCTGATCGTCGCCGCCGACGGCTGCCGCCACGACATCGGGCTTCAGCTGCTGCAGCCGCAACAAGTACGAAGTGAAGTCGCGCGTGTTTTGCGGCACCAGAATTTCGCCGATGATCTTTCCGCCCTGCGCCTCGACCAGCTGGCGCGTCGCCTTCGACGTGTCGTGCCCCCACACGTAGTCGTTGGTCACCAGCACCCAATTGTTGCCGTTGACCTTGATCGCATTCTTGACGATCGCCTGCGCGAAGTTGCTGCCATTGCCGTCCCACACGAACTTGGTGCGATGGCAGTTCTGCCCGGCCTCGGTCGGCGAGCTTGAGTTGGTGTTCATGTAAACGACACCGTATTTCTGCGCCACTTGCGAGATCGCGTTGGCGACCCCCGAATGCAGCGCGCCGAGCAGGAAGGCCACGTTGTTGCGGGTGATCATGCGCTCTGCCACGCGCGAACCCGTCGCGGGTGTGGTCTCGGTGTCGATATGGATGTGCTCGATGGGTCGCCCAAGCACGCCGCCCTTGTCATTGAATTCCTTGATCGCGAGCATCGCGCCCAGCCGCTCGTCGCTGCCGCTGGC
>JBGSWX010000461.1:0-1626 GCA_041751695.1 Burkholderiaceae bacterium
CGGGCGTGTCGCGCGTAACCGCGCAGACGCCTGCCGCCACCCCCGCTGCCGCGGCGAAACCACTTCCTGCCTACGTGGCTTGGAAAGACGCCGACGCTTTGATCGTGCACACGCCCACTACGATCGAGACCAAGCGCACGGCGCTCGGCTCGAGCGGCATCACCCCGGCCGAACGCCTTTACATCCGCAACAATCTTCCTGCGCCCGACGTTTCGATCGTTGCCAACCGCGACGCGTGGCAGGTCGCCGTCGACGGCGTGCGTCAGCCGCGCACCCTGACGGTGGCAGAGCTGAAAACACTCGGGCTCGAGAACTTGCCGATGGTCCTTCAGTGCTCGGGCAACGGCCGCAGCTATTTTCCGACCAAGCCCGCCGGAACGCGCTGGGCTGTCGGCGCAGCAGGCAATGTGATCTGGAGCGGCGTACCGCTGCGCACCGTGGCGCAGGCACTCGGCGGCACCAGCGAGGGTGCGCGCTTCATCACCGGGACCGGAGGTGAAACTCTACCCGCGGGCATCGATCCGAAAACCGTGATCGTCGAGCGTTCGGTGCCGATCAGCGCGCTTGATGACGCCATGCTTGCGTGGGAGATGAATGGCGAGCCCGTGCCGCACGCGCACGGCGGTCCGCTGCGGTTGATCGTTCCCGGCTACAGCGGTGTCAACAACATCAAGTACATCAAGCGGCTCGCGTTCACACGCGAACAAACCGATGCCGCGATTCAGCGCACCGGGTACAGGATGCATCCGCCTGGCACGAAGGGTGATCCGAGCTATCCGGCGGTATGGGAAATGGATCCCAAGTCGTGGATCAACTATCCGGCGCCCGAGGCGGGCCCGGTGCGATCGGGCTGGGTGCAGATTCACGGCGTCGCGATGGGCGGCATGCAGGCGCCGCGCAGAGTCGAGGTCTCGCTCGACGGCGGCAATAGCTGGCGCGAAGCGAGCTTCATCGGCCCGAACATGGGCCGCTATGCATGGCGCCCGTTCGTGCTGCAAACGCAGTTGAAGCCCGGTGCGTATGTGATGGCGTCGCGCGTCACCGACTCGCAAGGCAGGGTTCAGGTCGAAACGACGCCCGACAATGCGGGTGGATATTTGAACAGCGGCTGGCGTGCGCACGCGGTTTCGATCAACGTCGCATGAGAGTTCGTTGAACCAGGCCGCCGCGCGCCGCAGTGCCTTGCTCGTGCTGGCTTTGTTCAGCGCCGCTGCAGCGGGAAACGAAAAAGACCCAGGGCGGCAACTGTTCATCAAAGACGCGACGCCGCCATGCGCGATCTGTCACACGCTGGCCGATGCAGGCGCGAGCGGCAACATCGGACCCTCGCTTGACGAGTTGAAACCCGATGCGCCGCGCGTGATCAAGGCGCTGAAAACCGGCATCGGCCAGATGCCGGCCTACCCACAGCTGTCGGAAGAGCAGATTCAGACGATCACGCGCTATGTCGTGCGCGCGTCGAGCGGGGCAAAGTAGCGCCACCGCAAAAAAAACCGGCAGAATCGGCTCTTCGGAGGCGTGGCCGAGCGGTTTAAGGCACCGGTCTTGAAAACCGGCAAGGGCGCAAGTCCTTCGTGAGTTCGAATCTCACCACCTCCGCCATCGAGCTGAATGCTCTTGCGAGCA
>JBGSWX010000462.1:0-3070 GCA_041751695.1 Burkholderiaceae bacterium
GGCAGATTCATATGCTGTTCGACAACATCGCATCGGCCATGCCGCATTTGAAGGACGGCAAGCTGCGCGCGATCGCGGTGACGTCGACCACGCGCTCGCCGCTGCTGCCGGCGTTGCCGCCGGTGGCCGACGCCGTGCCCGGATTCGAATCGATCACGTGGTTCGGCGTATTCGGGCCGCGCGGCATGCCGGCCGAAGTCACGCAGAAGCTCAACGCAGAGATCAACGTCGTGCTGAAATCGCCGGAGTTCCTCGAACGATTGCGCACGCTCGGGTACGACGCCGCCGGCGGAACACCCGCCGACTTTGCGAACGTGGTGGCAGCGGATGCCGCCAAGTGGGCAAAGCTGATCAAGGAACGCAAGATCACGTCGGAGTAGCTCGTGCAGAGTTTCGACTGGACCAATCCCTATCCGACCATTCGCACGCCGGTTTTCGCGCGCAACATCGTCGCGACATCGCAACCGCTGGCCGCACAGGCGGGGCTGCGCATCTTGCAAAGTGGCGGCAACGCGGTCGATGCGGCCATTGCCGCCGCGGCGGTCATCACGATGGCCGAGCCGTGCAGCAACGGCCTCGGGTCGGATAACTTCGCGATCGTTTGGGATCCGGAAAGCGGGCGGCTGCATGGATTGAATTCGAGCGGCACCGCACCGGCGGCGTGGACGCATGACTACTTCGAACGCAAGTACGGCGCGCAAGCGACGGTTCCGCTGCGCGGCTGGGACTCGGTCTCAGTTCCCGGTGCAGTCGCCGGTTGGTCGCTGCTGCACGGCCGATTCGGCAAGCGCACATTCGCCGACGTACTGGCCCCGGCGATCGACTATGCGGAGCGCGGCTTTGCGATCAGCCCGACGGTGCAGGACAAGTGGGTGCGCGCGACGCCGCTGTTGCGCAACCAGCCGGGGTTTGCCGAGCACTTTCTACCCAAGGGGCGCGCGCCCGAAATCGGCGAGCACTTCTTTCTCGACGGCGCGGCCCGTACGCTCAAACTGATTGCCGACACGCGCGGCGAAGCGTTTTATCGCGGTGAGATTGCCGATGCGATCGAGCGTTACGCGCAGAGCACCGGCGGTGCAATAACGGCAACCGACATGGCCGGCTATTGGGACTTCGTGCAGACGCACGGCTGGGTCGGCACCATCAGCACGCACTTTCACGGCTACGACGTGCACGAGATGCCGCCCAATGGCCAGGGCATCGCCGCACTCGCGTGCCTCGGCATGCTGCGCCATACGGCGTTGGCCGATTACGCGGTCGATTCTGCCGACTGGCACCACGTTCAGATCGAAGCGATGAAGCGCGCCTTTGCCGACACGTACGCGTACGTGGCCGATCCGCGCAGCATGACCGTGACGCCAGCGGAGATGCTCAACGACGATTACCTGGCGCACCGGGCGCGCTTGATCGACATGCAGCACGCGACACCGCCCGTGCCCGGCAGGCCGCCGCTGGGCGGCACGATTTATCTGAGCGTGGCCGACGCGAGCGGCATGATGGTGTCGTTCATTCAATCGAACTACATGGGCTTCGGCTCCGGGGTGGTTGTTCCCGGCTACGGCATCTCGCTGCAAAACCGCGGTGCAGGTTTCTCGCTGGACCGCGCGAGCCCGAATTGCGTTGCGCCTGGCAAGCGACCGTTTCATACGATCATTCCCGCCTTCCTGATGAAGGACGGCGCACCGCAGATGAGCTTCGGCGTGATGGGCGGCAACATTCAGCCGCAAGCGCACGTGCAAACGCTGGTGCGCATGCTGATCGCCGGGCAGCAACCGCAGGCCGCGTGCGATGCGCCGCGCTGGAAGGTGATGAGCGGGCTCGATCTTGAAATCGAAAGCACCCTGCCGAAAGGCGTGTCCGACGAGCTCGCGGCGCGCGGCCACCGCATCACGCGCGGTGAGGATTCGTACATGGACTTCGGCTCGGGTCAGTTCATCTGGAGGCTGGGCGACCCCGCGCTCGACGGTTACGTGGCTGCCAGTGATTCGCGGCGCGATGGATTGGCTGCGGGGTTCTGAGCCGACTCACCGACACTTACAATCAAGCGATGACGACCAAGACCTACGAATCAGTCACCCCGCACGCCGTCGCCTTTCTCGGCCTCGGCGTGATGGGCCATCCGATGGCGGGCCATCTGGCGCGCGCCGGGCATCGAGTCACGGTTTACAACCGTACCGAAAAGAAGGCGCAGCAGTGGGCGCAGGAATATGGCGGCACGCCCGCTAAGACGCCGCGCGACGCGGCCGCCGGTGCGCAGATCGTTTTCTCGTGCGTCGGCAATGACGATGACTTGCGTGGCGTGATGTTGGGCGAGTCCGGCGCTTTTGCCGGCATGTCCAAGGAGGCGATCGCGGTCGATAACACGACGGCGTCGGCGAAAGTTGCGCGCGAGCTGCATGCCGAGGCGCGTGCGCGTGGTTTGCACTTTATCGATGCGCCGATTTCGGGCGGGCAGGCCGGCGCCGTCAACGGCCAGTTGACGGTGATGTGCGGCGGTGATCAGCCGGCGTTTGATCGCGCACAGCCGGTGGCGATGGCGTTTGCCAAGGCCGTCACCTTGATCGGCGAATCCGGCGCGGGGCAGCTTGCCAAGATGGTCAATCAACTGTGCATCGCCGGACTGGTGCAGGGCTTGTCCGAAGGCATCTCATTCGGGCAGGCCGCCGGGCTCGACATGAAGCTCGTGCTGCAGGTGATCGGCAAAGGCGCCGCACAGAGCTGGCAGATGGACAATCGCGGCGGCACAATGGTCGACGGCAAGTTCGACTTCGGCTTCGCTGTGGACTGGATGCGCAAGGATCTCGGCCTGTGCCTGGACGAGGCGCGCAGTAATCACGCGCCGCTGCCGGTGGCAGCACTGGTCGACCAGTTTTACGCCGAGGTTCAGGCGATGGGAGGCGCACGTTGGGACACTTCGTCGCTGATACGGCGACTGCGGACAACAAAGTAGGCGCCGTGAAAGCGGGCACGCCGGAAGGTTCTCTTGAGACCTCGCTTGCCGCTTTACGCCCGACGCTGCTTGCAATCGCCCGCATGCAGTTGCGCAACGAAACCTGGGCCGAGGACGTAG
>JBGSWX010000463.1:0-2669 GCA_041751695.1 Burkholderiaceae bacterium
CGGCGCGAGCGATCAGGAGCGCTTCTCTCTGGCCGTGGCGCTGTCGCGGCGCGTCGGGCTGGCCGACGATAGCGTGCACAAGTATCCGCATGAATTTTCTGGCGGCCAGCGGCAGCGAATCGCAATTGCGAGATGCTTATCCATGAAGCCCGACGTGCTGATCTGCGACGAATCGGTTTCCGCGCTCGACGTGTCAGTGCAGGCGACCGTGCTCAACCTGCTGCTCGATCTGCAGGACGAGTTCGGCATGACCTACATCTTCATCAGCCACGACCTCGCGGTCGTCAAGTACATGGCCGACGACATGTTGGTGATGAACCAGGGAGCGATCGTCGAGCGCGGCAATGCCGACGCGATTTATGCCGCACCCCAGAACGAGTACACGCAAAAACTTCTGAATGCGATTCCGCGCGGATACACCGGACACAGCGCGAGCCATTCAGAGCACGCGCCTCACGCGAAGTAGCTTCAGGCATGAGCGGCCGCAAGCTTGCCGACGCGCTCGGCCGCGTGATTGCGCTGCGCGCTGAGCTCGAGACGGACGCGCAACACAAGAAGCGATGGATTGCGCTCAAGCAGTGGCAGATCAAGCGACTGCGGGCCACGTACGCCGACCTGTTGGCGACCGACCGTTACCGCGCCGCGGCCGAGTTCTTTCTCGAAGAGCTTTATGGCGCCAAGGACGTCGATCGGCGCGACGCCGAAGCACAAAAGGTGGCGCCGAAGCTGGCAAGCCTGCTGCCGGCGCGGGCAGTCGATGCGCTGCTGCTCGCGGTGCAGCTGGAAGAAAGTGCGGAGCGGTTCGACGTCGAGATGGCGCGCAACATCGAGCTGCCGATCACCGCAGAGAATTACATCGAGGCGTACCGTGCAACGGGTACTGAGGCTGAGCGAGTGCGCCAGATCGAGCTCGCCGACAGAATCGGCAAGGCGCTTGAAAAACTGGCGAAGGTGCCGATGCTGTCGACCATGCTGCACATGATGAAGGCGCCGGCGATGATGTGGGGGCTGTCGCATCTGCACCGCTTTCTGCAGCGGGGCTTCGATGCTTTCGTCGGCATGAAAGGTGCGCGCGAGTTCCTGCAAACGACCAACCGCCGCGAGCTCGCGATCAACGAGCGGCTCTTTGCCGGCGATGCCGACCCGTTTCGTCCGGTCGAGTAATTGTTTACGCTTCCCGGTGCATCACAACCCGGGAGGACATATGAACAAGAAATTCTTCATCGCATGGCTCGCGCTGTTCATCGCGTGGATGGCAGGGGATTTTTTGATCCACGAAATCTTGCTGAAGCCCGATTACACGCAGCTCGCCAGGCTGTACCGCCCGGTAGCGGATGCGCAAGCGTATTTCCCGTGGATTCTGCTGGCGCACGTGTTGTCGGCGGGCGCGTTCGCCTGGATTTACGCGCGGGGCAGGGAAGCCAAGCCCTGGCTGGCGCAGGGTGTGCGCTATGGAGTCGCGGTGGCACTGCTCGGTGTGATCCCGGGCTATCTTATTTACTACGCGGTGCAGCCGTTGCCGGGCGCATTGGTGGTCAAGCAGGTCATCTTCAGTGGCATCCTGCTCGTCGTGCTCGGAATTATCGTCGCGTGGCTGTATCGCGATCCTGCGACTCCCTGATCGCAGACTTACCTGACGGCACGCGCACGATGTGCGTGCCGGTCCAGCGGTCATGCAGCAAGCGCCGCTGACGATCGCAGCGGGTACGACCACTGCAGCGAAACCAGAAGGGCATAGCCGATGGCGAATACAACGCCGAGCAGTAGGACCGCTTCGTAAGTCATGGCCGCGAGCCGCCACGTCAGGCCGGCGGCGGGCAAAGCGGAAGGCATATGTGGATCCTCGTCGGTCACCCAACGAGTTTATCGATCCGCTATTTCGTCGGGGCGGGTGGCGCGGGGGCAGGCCGTTGCTCGGCCTGCTTCTTGGCGGCTCGGTCCGTCAGCGCGCGTTTCTTTTCTTCCGGCAACGCCTGATAGCGCTGCAGCTTCTCCTGCCTCTGGTCAGCGGGTAGCTCGTACGCCTGGCGAAAATTTTCGCGTGCGGTTACGCGCTGCTCGGGCGTGAGGCGCGCGTACTCCCCCATGCGCTCGTGCATGTGCTTCCGGGCGTCGGGCGTCAAACGTGGAAACCTTCCCGCCATTTCGAGCCATTTTCTCTTGCGGTCGACGTCGAGCGTTTCCCACATGCCGGCGAGCGGTGCGAGCGCCTCGCGCTGCGCGGAAGTCAACTCGCTCCAACTGGGCCGCGAGGGCAGTGCTGTGCGCGCTGCTTTGGCGGAAGGCGCCGATGCAGGGGGCGCTTGTGCAACGACCGCACCGGTGCTGACCGCGATGAATGTCGCCAAGCCAATGAAGAGTACGAACTTGAAGTGCAAGAGGCGCCGCCTACAGATCTTCGGTTTCACCGCGCAACAGTATGCCGAACCCCTTGTCGGCATACGCCCCGATGGGAGTTTCATCAAACAGCACCGCGAAATCCATCGCTGCCAGGTCGGATATGCGTTCGGGCGCCTGTGGTTGCTGCCATTGGTGGATAGCGATGAAGCCGACGATCAGAGCAACGACCGGCGCTGCCACCCCGAAACCGCCAAACCAGCCGAGGCGCGAGCCGCCGTCCGACGAACGGGCGCCTGCCGTCTGCATCGCGGCGCTCCAGGCCGGCGCCG
>JBGSWX010000464.1:0-6933 GCA_041751695.1 Burkholderiaceae bacterium
ACGCGGCGATCGCGGGCGACGAGCGGCCGCCAACCGAGTCGCACGTGCTCCAGCGCGATGGCTCCGCCCGCAGCCTGCCGGGCTGTCGCGTCGTCGGGTCGCAGGAGGGAGCCGTCCATGCCTGCTCTTCGGCGCTATTTGTCCCTCACTTGAATCGGCGGGACGCCGGAAAAGCATGGCTTGAAAGCTCATTACGGGGCTTTGGCGGGCGCACGTGCCGCACCGGCCGACGGGAGGCGATCAGCTCACGGGTGCGTGCGACAATCGCGCGCTTTTGCGCTCGAACGTCCAGCGTTCAACCCCGCTCTCCGCGCTTCCCGGCCTCTTCATTACCGCAATATGCCGCTGTTTGCCTCGACCATTCTGCTATCCGCGTTTTTGCTGTTCCTGGTGCAGCCGATCATCGCCAAGCAGATCCTGCCGTGGTTCGGCGGCACCTCGGCCGTGTGGACCACGTGCCTGGTGTTCTTTCAAGTGGTCTTGCTCGCGGGATACACCTACTCGCATCTGATCACGCGTTATCTGGCGCCGAAACAACAAGCGCGCCTGCACATCGCGTTGCTCGCGATAAGCCTTCTGTTTTTGCCGATCGTTCCGAGCGAGGCGCTGAAGCCTGCCGCCGGCGTCGACGCCGCATTGCGCATCGTCGTGCTGCTGACGGCCACCATCGGGCTGCCGTACTTTCTGCTGTCTTCCACCGGCCCGCTGTTGCAGAAGTGGGTCGCGCCGCGCTTTCCGGAGAAGAGCGTCTACCGGCTGTTTGCCCTGTCGAACTTCGGATCGCTGATCGGACTGCTCGCGTTTCCGTTCGCCATCGAGCCGTTTTCGACTTCGCATGTGCAGTCGATCGTCTGGAGCACAGCGTATGCGGTGTTCGCGGGGGCGTGCGCACTATCCGCATGGAAGGCTTCGCGATCGTTGGATTCATCCGGCATCGGGCGCACACGCGCGAACGCGCCCGAGCCCGAAGGGCCGCCGCCGCGGCTGACCGACTACGCACTGTGGCTCGCATTCGCCGCGCTCGGCTCGGTGCTGCTGCTGGCGACGACCAGCCACATCACGCAAAACATCGCGTCGGTTCCGTTCTTGTGGGTGCTGCCGCTGTCGCTGTACCTGCTTACGTTCGTCATCGCTTTCGAAGGTCGCGGTGGTCGCGGCTGGTATCAACGCAACTGGTACTTGTTTCCTACGTTGCTGTTGCTGGTCGCGATGGCGGCTGGTCTGTCTGCCAACCGCGGGGTTCTCGATATCAGCCTGGCGGTGCCGCTGTACACCGTAGGCATGCTGATGGCGGCCTTCTTTTGCAACGGCGAGCTGGCGCTCGCCAAGCCGGTGCCGCGCTACCTGACGCAGTTTTATCTGACGATCTCACTCGGCGGCGCGCTCGGCGGGTTGCTGGTCGGGCTTATCGCACCGCGCGTGTTTCCGACCTACTTCGAGCTGCCGGTGGCGCTGGTGCTGCTTGCGTCGCTTGCAGTCTTTGTTGCGCGCAAGACGCGTTGGCTGGTCGGCCCCGCTGTCGTCGCGGTGTTGGCAACGGGATGGTTCGGCAGCGAATACATCGGCTTTTTGCGCGACGAAGCGGTCTTCATGCAGCGCAACTTTTACGGCACGCTGCGCGTCAAGGAGCAGGGCGAAGGTGATCAGCAGGTGCGACGGTTGCTGCACGGCGTGATCCTGCACGGCGAGCAGCAGACGATCAATGCCAAGCGACTCGAGCCCGGCACCTACTACGCACGGACATCGGGTGTGGGCCGCGCCATCGAAGCAAAGCAGCAGACGGGACCGGTTCGGCTCGGCTTCGTCGGTCTGGGTGTGGGCACATTGTCGGCGTACGGCCGCGCGGGCGACATCGTGCGCTTTTACGAGCTCGATCCCGACGTGTTGGCACTGGCGAAGAGTCAGTTCTCATATTTGAGCTCTTCGCCGGCAGCGATCGAATATGTGATCGGCGATGCACGTTTGTCGATGGAGCGCGAGCTGGCCGCAGGCAGCCCGCAAGGCTACGACGTGCTGGCGATCGACGCTTTTTCGAGCGACTCGATCCCGGTGCACTTGATTACCGCTGAGGCGACCTCGCTGTTTTTCAAGCACCTGAAGCCCGACGGCATTCTGGCGTTTCACATCTCCAATCGTTTCCTCGATCTGAAGCCGGTGCTGGCCAATATTGCACAAGCCAACGGCCTGGTGGTGAGACTGATCACCGATTCGCCGGGCGACGACAGCGCCGCGTCGATCACCGACTGGGTGCTGCTTGCACGATCGCCCGAGGTGTTTGAAGCCGAGCGGCTGGCCGAGGAGGCCGAAGCGATCGCACCGAACCCGGACTTCTCGCTTTGGACAGATCAGTTCAACAACTTGATCGATGTACTGAAGTCGAATCCCATCAACGAGCTTCGGCGACTGATCGGACTTAGCTGATTGTCATCATGCGAACGCAACGCAAACCCCGCATCGTCGTCAAAGATTCGCGCGTCCACGGGCGCGGCGTCTACGCAGCGCGCCCCCTCAAAGCGGGCGAAAACATCATCGAATACAAGGGCGAGCGCATTCCCTGGAAAGAAGCCGACCGCCGGCCGCCGTCCAACCCCGATGATCCGCACCACACGTTCTTTTTTTCGCTCGACGACCAGAAGACCGTGATCGACGCCGGCGTTGGCGGCAATGCGGCGCGCTGGATCAACCATTCGTGTGACCCGAATTGCGAAACCGAGGAAACCGATGACGGTCGCGTGTTCATCCAGGCGATGCGCGATATTCGAGCCGGCGAAGAGCTCAACTACGACTATTCGCTGACGATTGAAGAGCGCCTGACGCCTACGCTGAGGAAAGACTACGAATGCCGCTGCGGCTCGAAAAACTGCCGCCAAACGATGCTCGGGTTGAGCAAGCGACAGATGCCTAAACCGACCAAGAAGCGTAAACCGTTGGATTAGACCGCACGTTCGATAGCGAGAACTCTCGCCCTGGCTTACCGTCCAAACGCCGTGCCCCGTTTCCTCACTCGTCCGCTGACTCTGCTGCTAGGCGCGCTCGCCGTCGGCGGCGGCGCGGCCGGCTGCTCGTCGCTCGACGAATGGCAGCGGCAGGCGATTTTCAATCCGATCAAAGATAGCCCTCGCTGGTTCTCCGAGCCCCTGGCCGGCACCGAGGAGTATGCGATCAATCTTGGCAACGGGCACCAACTGCACTTCTGGTACGTGCCGCAGGAAGACGCCAAGAACGCGCCGACCGTGCTGTACCTGCACGGCGCGCGCTGGAACATGAACGGCAGCGTGTTTCGCATGTCGCGCTGGGTCGATCTGGGCTTCAACGTGCTGGCGGTTGACTACCGCGGCTTTGGCAAGAGCACCGAGCTGCTGCCCTCAGAAGAGACTGCGTACGAAGACGCGCGCGTTGCGCTCGAGGAATTGAAGCGCCGTGAACCCGATCCGGCACGGCGCTTCATCTACGGCCACAGCCTCGGCGGTGCGCTGGCAATCGACCTGGCTGCGGGGCCGCTGAAAGAACCTGCCAATCAAGTCGGCGGCGTGATCATCGAGTCGACTTTCACATCGATTCCGGCCGTGGTGCGCGGCATGAAATACGGCTGGGTGCCCGGCATCGGCCTCGCGGTGACGCAACCCTTCGACTCGGCGGTCAAGATCGGCAAGGTCGAAGTACCGCTGCTCATCATTCATGGCACCGCCGATGGCATCGTGCCGCACTCAATGGCCGACGAGCTGTATGCCGCCGCGTCGAGCAAGGTCAAGAAGGTGATCAAGATCGAGGGCGGCACTCACTCGGGCGCAAGCCGCGTCGGTGGCGCAACGTACCGCGATGCCGTGCTGGACTTCGTGCGGCGCAGCTCGCAAAAGGCCACGCGCGCTAGCCACTAGTGACGGCGGGGGCGCTCTTTCAAGTTCGTGATCTGCCCGATCTTCCACGGCCGCATGCCGAGCACGATGCCGATTGACTGCCGCTGATCCGGCGGCAGCGTGCTGTCGAGTTCCGCCAGCTCGTTGAACTCTGCCGCCAACCGGTCGAGTTTGCGGTGGACCACCGCGAATGACGCGGGCGAAACGTCGCGAAACTCAAATCGAAAATTCCCGCCGTAGCGATCGAACTCGACCGCGAGAAACTCGGCCATCGTTCGCTGGCCGTGCTTGGCGCGGATTGCACCGCTCGGCCGCAACCGCAAATGCCGGCCGACTTTCAGCTTCACCTTGTTGGCCGGCAGCAGCTCGATCAGTTGCAATCGATCGAGCTTGACCAGCAGCTTGGTCATCTCAGCCTCGGTCAATTCGTAACGCGCCAGGATTTGCGCCGGCTGCCAGTCGTTGAACAGCAGATAGAACACACCCATCAGGCGCGGCTCCGACGCCAGCGTGTGCTCCTGCGGTTCGGTCATTTCTTCGGGCGCATCTCCGGCGCCGCGTGCGAGCTTTGCCAGTTCGAAAAAATCGAGCTCGAGCGCTGTTAACACCTGCTCGAGGCGGCTCAACGTGAACGTGCGCTGCGAGAAAAGGCGCTTCACGCTCGCTTCGGACATGCCGATGCGTTTCGCCAGTTCCGCATAGGTGATGTGACGGCTCTTCAGCACCCGCTTTAGCGAGTCGATCAGTTGCTCGGTACTCATTCGTGCGCCCCGCAGTGCCCGCAGTATTGGTACTCGATACGTTATCGGCGAAGTGTAAGACGGTGCCCGCTCGTCGTCGATTCTGTGCAGGCCGCGATGTCGCGGTATGCCATCGAGGATGTATGAGTAGTTTGATCGTGCAGGCGGGTGTCACCGTATTGCTGGCCGACTTTGTGTCGGGCGCGGTGCACTGGATCGAGGATGCCTACGCGCGACCGGGAGCGCCCCTGATCGGCCAGCTGGCTGAGAACAATCTGCGCCACCACTGGCGGCCGCGCGAGTTCCTGCGCAAGACGTGGATCGCGAGCTCGTGGGACTTGTTGCTGGCCGGTGCGATCCTGATCGGCGCCGCGCTGTACATGGGCTGGCTGAGCTGGCACGTAGTGTTGTTCGCTGTGCTGGTGATCAACGCCAATCAGATTCACAAGTGGGCGCACATGAACAGCGCCGAAGTTCCGACGCCGGTGCGCTGGCTGCAAAAACTGCATCTGTTGCAGACGCCGCGCCATCACGGCAAGCATCACGCAGGAGCACGCACGACGCACTACTGCGTGATCACCAACTTCCTGAATCCGCTTCTGGAAGAAGTGATGTTCTGGGCGTGCGTGGAGCGCGTGATCGAGCGCGTCACCGGCGTCAAGCGTCGTAGTGAGGCGGAGGAATTGAAACTGCTCGGGTTGTCTTCTACGGTCAGGCCCTCATTCACCTGACGAGTTCGATCGCCGTCACGGTGGGCGCACCGCCGACGGCTTCGACTTTGAACTTGACCTTGTCACCCTTCTTGACTTTATCGAGCAGCGCCGGCTCCTTGACGTTGACACCATCGTCATCGCAGGCATCTGCATGTTCTTAATTTCGGCGTGGCGCAGCGTGACGTTGCGCGCCTTCCTGTCGACCATCTGCACTTCGCCATCGACCATGTTGATCGCGTGATGCCCGGTGTGCGTACCGCTCTGCGCCAGCAGGACGCCGCTGGCGCAAAGGCCGGCGGCGACCAGGATTTTCACAATGGCACGCATGACTTTGCTCAGCGCACAGATAGTCGCCTTGCGCGCAACATCGACAGGACCATCAGAATAGTGGCGCACGCAAACAGATGCTTGAGCGTGTGCCCGCTGACCCAGCCGCCGAGCAGGGCATACACCTGATGGTCGAGCCGTTCCAGGATCACCGCAACCGCATACAAACCCGCAGCGGCGTAGATGCGGTTCGCATGCGTGTAGCGCGGCATGATCCAAGCCGTTGCTATCAGCGCGGCGGCGATGAAACCGACCTGCATCACGAGGTACGGAACCAGATTTCCGGACACGTGCCAATGGAGCACGGTGCCGGCACCGACGGCCGCGAACGCGAGCAGCGATTGCGCTAGCCGCTGCGGCGCGCGATCCGTCAAGGTGCCGGCAATCAGTCCCGCGAAACCAAGCGCCATCGGCAGACGATCCCACAGCAGCGTCGCATCGTTGGGTTGCGCGTGATACCAGGCGGAGCCGAACGCCGTCAGAAAAATGCCGAGGAACAGCAGCGCGTATGGCCATGCTGCACGCTGATCGGAAAACGCGTTGGGGTTCTGGGCGCGCCAACCGAGCAGGGCGAAGCGCAATCCCAGTGCTCCGACAACAAAGAACGGCAGGTTCGATAGCACGTCGGCCGCGTGGGGCACCCCGAGCCAGACGCGCTGATCGGCGTAGTCGTGGAACGACTGCGGCTGCGCAAACGACGGCAGCAACCATGCGGCGAGCCACGGTGCGAGCAAAGCACAAAGCGCTAATACGCCGACGCGCATTCCTGATGAGGGCCGGAGGTTGGCGTCAGCCGCGAGGGTGGGGGCGTTCATTGGAGGACCCGGATGAGCAACCCGCTCACGATACTTCGAGTCGTTGCCGTCCTTGCGCCGAATGCCCAAAGTCGCGAATTGCGAGACTTGCAGTGCACTGCCGCGTGATTGAGGCGAATTCAAGCCAGGTGTCGCAACTCGCGTAACGCGACCGACAGCATCGCGAGGTCAGCCGACTTCGTATCGGCAAGTTCGGCGAGCATCCTCTGTGCGCGCTCGACCGCAGGGCGCTGCGCCACTTCCCACGCGCTCTGCCCCCCCGCCTGCAACGCGTCGGCCGTCAGTTCTCGCTGTAACGCGGCGAGGTCATCGCCCAGCGAGCTCTTGGCCATGCCTTGCCAATATCCATCCGATGGGAGTGCGGAGACTTGCGCGCGTATGCGTGCGAGCCCGAGCAGCCCTCCGATCGAGAAATACGCGTTCGCCACCGCGGCCAGTGGCTGCTTCGACGATTCGGCCACCTCGGCGATATCGAGCGCCG
>JBGSWX010000465.1:0-4057 GCA_041751695.1 Burkholderiaceae bacterium
CGTCTGGAGCGCCGGCGCCCACGCCGGCGAGGGCTCGCGATGACGTGCCAGTGCGGCCGAACGAGCCTGCTCGAGCCGATAGGCCGTCTTGTAATCGATCCCCGAGGCAGCTTCGTTAAGCGCCTGGCGGATCTGGTATCCGAGTTCTTTTTCGTTCATAGCTGTATTCCCCGTGCTTTCAAGGCCTTCGCCAGCGCGTGCGTTGCGCGCGAACAATGGGTCTTGACGCTACCTTGCGAGCATCCCATGACCGAGGCGGTTTCCGCTACGTCCATGTCTTCCCAGTAACGCATCAAAAATGCCTCTCGTTGACGGGTGGGCAAGCGGGCCACTTCCTCCTCGATGATCGCCACCACCTGCGACCGCTCGACCTGGTCCTGGGCGCTCTCGGCGGCCAGCGAGCCGGGCATCGCTTCCAGCGTCTCCAGCGGGTCGGTATTGTCGTCGTCATGGCCGGGGGATAAAGCCGAGAAAAGCGTCACCCAGGTCGACCGAACCTTCTGGCGCCGGAAAAAGTCGTAAGTCGCGTTCTGCAGGATGCGCGTGAAAAGCAACGGCAGCTCGGCCGATGGCCGGTCGGCGTACTTTTCCGACAGTTTCATCATCGCGTCCTGCACGATGTCGAGCGCAGCGTCGGCGTCGCGCACGGCGTATTGCGCCTGCTTGAACGCACGCCGCTCGACGCCCGCCAGGAAATCGGAAAGCTCTTGACGCGAAGCCACTAAGCAGCCCTAGCGTACGGACGAGTGGTCGCCACGATCCATTTGCACAATATGCTGCGCTCCCGTATCTTCTCGCGCTCTTGTAAGAAAAGAAGCAAGATAGCTTATCGATCAGAGCTTATCCGCTAATCGATAGTAAGTAAGCGCAGAGAGCGCCCGCCGCACCGCCCGTCACGAGCGAGCAAGGAACGGCAACCAATCAATCTCCTGTGGACTTTGAGAGGGTTCGAGAAATGGAATTAACCGGCGCCGAGATCGTCGTTCGATGTTTGCAGGATGAGGGAGTCAAGCACGTCTTCGGGTACCCGGGCGGCGCGGTCCTTTTCATCTACGACGAGATATTCAAGCAAGACAAGTTTCAGCACATCCTCGTGCGCCACGAGCAGGCTGCCGTGCATGCGGCCGATGCGTATTCGCGCTCCAGCAAATCCATCGGCGTGGCGTTGGTCACCAGCGGCCCGGGCGTCACCAACGCGGTGACAGGCATCGCGACCGCGTACATGGATTCGATTCCGATGGTGGTGCTGACCGGGCAAGTGCCCACGCACGCGATTGGGCTCGACGCATTCCAGGAATGCGACACAGTCGGCATCACGCGGCCCTGCGTGAAGCACAACTTTCTCGTCAAGGATGTGCGCGAGCTCGCCGGCGCGATCAAGAAAGCGTTCTACATCGCGCAAAGCGGCCGGCCCGGTCCGGTGTTGGTCGATATTCCGAAAGACGTGACGGTGGCGCGCTGCGAGTACGAGTATCCGCGCGAAGTGTCGATGCGCTCGTACAAGCCTGTGTCGAAGGGGCATTCGGGGCAGATCAAGAAGGCCGTGCAATTGCTGCTCGCGGCCGAGCGGCCGATGGTCTACACCGGCGGCGGCGTGATCCTGGCCAACGCCGCCGATTTGCTGAACCGGTTTGTCAATCTGCTTGGATTTCCGTGCACCAACACATTGATGGGGCTCGGCGCATTCGAGGCGAGCAACGAGAAGTTCGTTGGCATGCCGGGCATGCACGGCACGTACGAAGCCAACATGGCCATGCAGCACTGCGACGTGCTGATCGCCATCGGCGCGCGCTTCGACGACCGCGTGATTGGCAACCCGAAACACTTTTCGAGCAACCCGCGCAAGATCATCCACATCGACGTCGATCCATCGTCGATTTCTAAGCGCGTGAAGGTCGACATTCCGATCGTCGGAGACGTGCGCGAAGTGCTGCAGGAGCTACTGGCGCAGGTCGAAGCGACCACGACGCGGCCCGACGCCGTCAAACTGGCCGCGTGGTGGAAGCAGGTCAACGAGTGGCGCAAGAAAGACTGCCTGCGCTACGAGAAGAATGGTGCCGCGATCAAGCCGCAATACGTGGTCGAAAAACTATGGGAAGTCACCGGCGGCAACGCGTTCGTCACGTCGGACGTCGGCCAGCATCAGATGTGGGCAGCGCAGTACTACCGCTTCGAAAAGCCGCGGCGCTGGATCAACTCCGGCGGGCTGGGCACGATGGGCGTCGGGCTGCCGTACGCGATGGGTGTGCAGATGGCGAATCCGGGCGCCGATGTCGCGGTGATCACCGGCGAGGGCTCGATCCAGATGTGCATCCAGGAGCTCTCGACCTGCAAGCAGTACCGGCTGACGCCGAAGATCATCAACCTGAACAATCGTTACCTCGGCATGGTGCGGCAATGGCAGCAGATCGACTACGGCGGCCGCTACGCCGAGTCATACGTCGATGCGTTGCCGGACTTCGTCAAGCTCGCCGAGGCCTACGGCCACGTTGGATTCCTGATCGACAAACCCGCCGATGTCGAGCCGGTGTTGAAGGAAGCATTCGGAAAATACAAGGACCGGTTGGTGTTTCTCGATTTCATTACCGACCAGAAGGAGAACGTCTGGCCGATGGTGAAGGCGGGTAAAGGGCTCACTGAAATGCTGCTCGGTAGTGAGGACCTATGAGACACATCATCTCGGTCCTGCTTGAAAACGAGCCCGGTGCACTGTCGCGAGTGGTCGGGCTGTTCTCCGCGCGCGGATACAACATTGAAACACTGACCGTCGCCCCGACCGAAGACGCGTCGCTGTCGCGCATGACGATCGTCAGCGTCGGCTCCGACGACGTGATCGAGCAGATCACCAAGCACCTGAACCGGCTGATCGAGGTCGTCAAGGTGGTCGATCTGACCGAAGGCGATTACATCGAGCGCGAGCTGATGTTGATCAAGCTGCGCGCGGTCGGCAAGGAGCGCGACGAGATCAAGCGGATGGCCGATATTTTCCGCGGCCGCATCATCGACGTGACCGAGCGCAGCTATACGATCGAGCTCACGGGCAACGGCGCCAAGCTCGACGCCTTTATCAAAGCGGTCGATCGCGCCGCCATTCTCGAAACAGTGCGCACCGGTGGATCGGGAGTCGGTCGCGGCGAAAGAATTCTGAGGGTCTAGGGGGAGCAATGAAGATTTACTACGACAAAGACGCTGATCTGTCGCTGGTCAAGGGCAAACAGGTTGCGATCATCGGTTACGGATCGCAGGGGCACGCGCACGCGCAGAACCTGACCGATTCGGGCGTCAATGTGACGATCGGTTTGCGAACCGGCGGCGTGTCGTGGAAGAAGGCCGAAGCGGCCGGGCTGAAGGTCAAGGAGGTTGCAGACGCCGTGAAGGGTGCGGACATCGCGATGGTCCTGCTGCCCGACGAGAATCACGCGCAGGTCTACACCGAGTCGATCGCGGCTAACATGAAGCAGGGCGCTGCGCTCGCGTTCGCGCACGGCTTCAACATCCACTACGGGCAGATTCAGCCTCGCGCCGATCTCGATGTGATCATGATCGCGCCGAAGGCGCCGGGACACACCGTGCGCTCAACGTACAAGCAGGGCGGCGGCGTGCCGTGCCTGATTGCGATGCATAAGGATGTGTCGGGCATGGCGCGCGATCTCGCGCTGTCGTACGCGTGCGCGATCGGCGGCGGCAAGGCCGGCATCATCGAAACCAATTTCCGCGAAGAGACCGAGACCGATTTATTTGGCGAACAAGCGGTGCTGTGCGGCGGCACCGTCGAGCTGATCAAGGCAGGTTTCGAGACCCTGGTCGAAGCCGGCTACGCGCCGGAAATGGCGTACTTCGAGTGCCTGCACGAGCTGAAGCTGATCGTCGACCTGATCTACGAAGGCGGCATTGCGAACATGAACTACTCGATCTCGAACAATGCCGAGTACGGCGAGTATCTGACCGGACCGAAAATCATTAACGCCGACGCCCGGCAGGCGATGAAAAAAGCGCTCGACGAAATCCAGACCGGTGAGTATGCAAAAAGCTTCATCATCGAGAATCGCGCCGGCGC
>JBGSWX010000466.1:0-1742 GCA_041751695.1 Burkholderiaceae bacterium
GAACGCACACGGTACCTCGACACCGCTCGGCGACATCAACGAAACCAAGGCGATCAAGGCCGCCCTCGGCGACGCGGCCCGCGGCCTCGTGGTCAATTCGACCAAGTCGATGACCGGCCACCTGCTGGGCGGCGCCGGCGGTTTGGAGTCGGTCGTCACCGCACTGGCGATTCACCACCAGGTCTCGCCTCCGACGATCAATATCTTCAATCAAGATCCCGAGTGCGATCTCGACTACTGCGCCAACACAGCGCGCGACATGCGCATCGACATCGCGATGAAAAATTCGTTCGGCTTCGGCGGGACGAATGGCACGCTGGTGTTCAAGCGGATCTAGCAACTTGCTGGTCCCGTGGACAATTGTGCAGCCGTCGCGGCAAGCGCGGCGCTGGCGGCACATGGGATTGGGCATCGCAATCGCTTCGGCACTGGCTCTTTTCGCTGCGGCCACCGCATCGTCGCCGTTCAATCTCGGGTTGGCGGTACTGGCTACCGTGGTCGGTGTCGTGGGATGGGTTGTGGTGCGCGAGCGGGCGGCTGGTTCGTTTGAGATAGGCGTTTCTGCCATTGGCACCGTTGAACTGCGCGAGTGCGCGCCGACCGGCGGAGCCGCCGTTTCGGGGATGCCGCTATCCGTCAGCTTCGCCGCGCCGTGGTTGATAAGCTTGCGGCGCGGCACCATGTTGATTCCAATCTGGCCTGATTGCCTGCCGCCCTCTGTTTTTCGGCAGCTCTGGGTTCACGTGCGATGGGGAAGGGCAGGGCAGAGCGACGATGAGCAGTAATCCACCTGGACGGCCGATGGCAAGTCGATGCCGCGCTCACGCGTGCGCCCGGGCCAGGTCGACCGTGCACCATGTCTGAGCGCGACATTGACCAGCAATTGGTGGAGCGCGTGCAGCGCGGCGACAAGGCGGCGTTCGACCTGCTCGTCGTCAAGTATCAACGCAAGATTTTTCGGCTGCTGTCGCGACTGATTCGCGATGCGGCCGAGATCGAAGACGTGGCGCAGGAGGCCTTCATCAAGGCGTATCGGGCGCTGCCTAATTTCCGCGGCGACAGCGCGTTTTACACATGGCTGTACCGCATCGCGATCAACACCGCCAAGAATTATCTGGTGTCTCAAGGCCGCCGGGCGCCGACCTCGACGCCGAGCGATATCGAAGATGCGGAAACTTTTGACGACGGCGACCACCTAAGAGACCTGAACACGCCCGATTCGATGCTGGTGACCAAGCAGGTCGGCGAGGCGGTCAACCGGGCGATCGATCAGCTG
The DNA here is from genome assembly GCA_041751695.1 of Burkholderiaceae bacterium. Classification (GTDB taxonomy): domain Bacteria; phylum Pseudomonadota; class Gammaproteobacteria; order Burkholderiales; family Burkholderiaceae_F; genus JACCZX01. Next base: position 1,277 of record JBGSWX010000466.1, read on the forward strand.
CCGGAAGATTTGCGCACTGCGATCGTGCTGCGCGAGCTGGAAGGGTTGAGCTATGAGGAAATTGCCGAGTCGATGCAGTGCCCGATCGGCACGGTGCGCTCGCGTATCTTTCGCGCGCGCGAGGCCATCGCATTGGAGTTGAGGCCGATATTGGATACCGCAAAAGACAAGCGGTGGTAGTGCAAAGACCGAGGCAGGTGACAGCATGGTGAAGCAGGTGGTAAATGGCGCAGATTCGAACGCGTTGACGATGGAGCGTATCTCGCTTCTGCTCGACGGTGAGATGGACCCGGCCGAGGCCGAGGCGGCGATTGCCGCGTTGTGCACCGACCCGGCGTTCCGGCGCCACTGGCACGAGCTGCATCGCGCGGGCGATGCGCTGCGTTCGAATGAAGTTGCGGCGTGCGACGCCGCTCACTTTTGCGCGCGCGTGACCACGGTCCTGGCAGGCGAGCCCACGGTGCTC
>JBGSWX010000467.1:0-6385 GCA_041751695.1 Burkholderiaceae bacterium
ACTCGCACGCGGCGGCGCCAAGAAGCGCCCATTTTTCAACATCGTCGCCACCGATTCGCGCAACCCGCGCGACGGGCGCTTTATCGAGCGCGTCGGCTTTTATAACCCCGTGGCGGCAGGAGCGGAGCCGAAGTTTCGCATAGCCGCGGATCGGTTGAGCTACTGGACCGGAGTGGGCGCAAGGATGTCGCCGACGGTGGCGCGCCTGGTCAAGACCAACGCGCCGGCTGCAGAGCAGGGCAGCGCGCCAGTCGAGGAGCCCGCCGCCGCGGCGGCGTGACCCCAGGCGATCTGGTCGAACTCGGCGCCGTGCGTGGCGCTTACGGACTCAAGGGCTGGGTGCGCATTGCGCCGTTTGCCGCCGATGGGGTTGTCCTTGAAAGCGTTCATCGTTGGTGGCTGCTGCAGAGTTCACGGGCCAAGCCGCTGGTGGTTCAGCAGGTCAGACGGTACGGGGAATCGGTGCTGGCCAAATGGGACGGATGTGAGAGCAAGGAAACCGCCGACGCGCTGAAGAGCGCAACGATCGCGGTGGCCAGAAGCGATTTTCCGCCGCTGGCCGAAGGTGAGCACTACTTGAATGATGTCATTGGTTATCGCGTGGTCAACCGCCAAGGCGCCGAATTAGGAACAGTGTCGGGTCTTCGAATCGGCAACGACCGAGCCGAACGCGGCGCGGCCACTCAATGGCTCGAAGTGGCTGCTGAAAATCAAAGTCGATCGATGTTGATTCCGCTGGTCGATCAATATATCGATGCGATTGAAACGGAATTGATCCGGGTCGATTGGCAAGACGATTGGTAGTCAAGAGATTTTGCGAGCAAGATTGAATCATGCGGTTCGATGTCATCACGCTGTTTCCTTCGATGTTTGCGGCGGTTGTCGAGCACGGCATCACGCACCGGGCGCACGCGCACGGGCTGTGGTCGCTGGCGACATGGAATCCGCGCGACTTTGTCGACGACGCGCATCGAACGATCGATGACCGGCCGTTCGGCGGCGGGCCGGGCATGGTGATGACGGCGCCGCCGCTGGCCGCTGCGGTATTAGCGCTCAAGGCGGCCGGAGGCGGAGGAAAGGTCGTCGTCCTTGCGCCGAACGGCGTGCCGCTGACCGATGCGCGCGTGCGCGAATATGCGCAGGCAGGCGAGTCGTTGGCGCTGATTTGCGGACGCTACGAAGGCATCGATCAGCGGTTCATCGACGCGTGTGTCGATGAAGTCGTCTCAATCGGCGACTTTGTGTTGTCCGGCGGTGAAATTGCCGCGATGGCGTTGATCGATGCGGTCGTGCGGCAACTTCCGGGCGCGTTGAAGGATGCGTCGACGGCCGATGAGTCGTTCGTCGGCGGTTTGCTCGACGCCAAGCATTACACGCGGCCCGAGCAATGGCACGGAATGGCGGTGCCGCCGGTGCTGCTGTCGGGGCATCATGCGCAGATCGCCGCATGGCGCCGGCGCGAGGCGCTATCGTTGACGATCGAGCGGCGTCCGGATTTGATCGATCGGGCGCGCGAGGCTGGCCGCTTGAGCGCGGCCGATGAGAGACAATTACACGGGTCGGCATCCATCACCGACCCGCATGATGAAGTAGCACCGTTGAAATCAACCCTCCTCTGATGCGAGCAAAACATCAAAGCATTCGCAGCACGATGGATTCAGGAGAACGAAAGTGAACGTCATACAGCAATTGGAGCAGGAAGAACTGGCGCGCGTCAGCGCCAATAAGCAGATGCCCGCGTTTGCGCCCGGCGACACCGTCATCGTCAATGTCAACGTGGTTGAGGGCACCCGCAAACGGGTGCAGGCGTATGAAGGCGTTGTCATCGGCCGCCGCAATCGCGGTTTGAATTCCTCGTTTGTCGTGCGCAAGGTGTCGAGCGGCGAAGGCGTCGAGCGTACCTTTCAGCTGTACTCGCCGACGATCGCATCGATCGAAGTCAAGCGTCGCGGCGACGTGCGTCGCGCGAAGCTGTATTACCTGCGCGACCGCTCGGGCAAGTCGGCGCGCATTCGCGAAAAACTTCAGCACAAGAGTGCGGCCGACAAGACGGCGGCCGACAAGGCCGATGCGGCGGCGGCTGGCACAGCAACAGCCGGCAAGGAATGACCGACTACTGAGGCGGAGCCGCCGCCAGTCGGCGGCTTTTTTTTGCGCAGCGATGGCCACTAAGAACGGCGCGATTGAAAACGGAGCGGCTGAAAACGGCGACGATCCGCTGGGCGTGCCGCTGGCGTTCGATCCGGAATCGGTACCGCATGATCCGACGTTTGCCGCGACCGAGGCGCGCGGCGCGGCGATCACCGTGGCCGAGCTGCGCCCGTTCGCACTCAGGCAGCGCTTCGCATCACCGCCGTCTTGGCAGCCGGAGCTGCGCGCCGATGTGCGACTGCTCTATCCGGAACGGCCTACGCGCATTGCCTCAGTGCTGATCCCGCTGATCGTGCGCGACGACGCGGCGTGCGTACTGCTGACCGAGCGCACTACCCATTTGCACGATCACGCCGGGCAGATCAGCTTTCCCGGCGGCCGCGTCGAAGAAGGTGACGCCGACGCGATTGCCACCGCACTGCGCGAATCGCACGAAGAAATCGGACTGCCGCCTGCGAGCGTGGACGTGATCGGGACGCTGCCGGTGTATCTGACCGCGACCGGATACCGGGTGACGCCGGTGATCGGATTGATCGAGCAACCGTTTGCACCGGTGCTCGATGCGTTTGAAGTTTCAGAAGTGTTCGAAGTTCCGCTCGCGTTTCTGATGGATCCGGTCAACCACGAGCGGCGGGTCTTCCAACTCGGCGACACCGCGCGCACGTTTTACGCGATGCCCTATGCGACGAGCGGGCAAGGTGCGCAAGCGCGCCGCCACTTTATCTGGGGCGCCACGGCGGCGATGCTGCGTAATCTGTATCAATTTCTGCGAGCGGATCGTGCGCATTAAAATCAATCAGTCTCTGTTGCCGGCGCACCGGCGCCGGCTTCCCTGAACCTATGGCTTGGCTATCGCTTGTCATCACGCTGTTGCTGGAGCAAGTGCGGCCATTGCCTGTGGTCAACCCGGTTTATAGCGGCGTGCGGCAGGTCTCCGCGTGGGCTGAACGCAGTCTGAACGCGGGCCGCTGGCAGCACGGCGTGTATGCGTGGCTGTTGGTCGTGGTCGGCCTCGCATTGGTGGTCGGTGCGTTTTACTCGATTGCGATATCGATTCACTGGCTGCTTGGCCTGGTGGTCAACGTGGCTGTGCTGTTCTTCACGCTCGGCTTTCGCCAGTTCAGCCATCGCGGCACCGAAATTCAAATCGCAATTGCCAATGGTGATCTGAATGCGGCGCGGCAGGAATTGACCGCATGGAAGCGGCAGATCGATCCCGCTTTCAGCGCGGCCGACCTGGATCAGGCCGAGGTAGTGCGGCAAACGATCGAGCACGGGTTGCTGCTGTCGCAACGCCATGTCTTCGGCGTGTTCTTCTGGTTTGTCGCGCTGCCCGGTCCGATCGGCGCGGTGGCCTATCGTCTTGCCGAACATGTTTCGCGCGCGTGGAATCGTCCCGCGACGAGTGCGACGCCGCCGGATCGCTTCGGCGACTTCGCGCGCCGCGCGTTCGCCTGGGTTGATTGGGCGCCGGCGCGACTGACCGCGATCGGCTTCGCGGTGGTCGGCGATTTCGAGGGCGCGATTTATTGCTGGCGCCAGGTGTCGCGGCAGGAGCCGGTCGATGGTATGCCGGCGCCCGATTCGCGCACCTTGATTCTGGCGGCCGCCGGCGGCGCGCTCAATCTGCGATTGATGCCCGCCCTTGAGAGCGCGCGTTACTTCGACGAAGTGGGCAACGAGGGCGCGGGCCTTGCCGAGCCGAGCGCGCCGGCGCTGCGCGCGGTCGTCGGGCTGGTCTGGCGCACGTTGTTGCTGTGGCTGGTTCTGCTGCTGCTGTTGACGCTGGCCAGCGTGTTCTCGTAGCTGGGTCTCTTAAACAGAGCGCGCTGCTCCGCATTGCCAGCAGCCACCGAACTGCGGTTCGGAGGACTCGCCGCACGCGACGCACTTCCACAGCGGTCCGTGCGTCGGCTGCTGCAGTTGTTGCAGTATTTCGCGCGCGCGCGGCTCCTCGTGATGTTCGATCCACAATTGCGGTGCACATTCCAGAAAAGGAATCTGGCCAAGTGCGCCCGAGAGCGCCGTGTTGCGCACGTCGCATCGAATGCCGGCCGCGCGCAACGTGTCGGCCCAGATGGAGGCTTGCAACGAATTGTCGGCACGTGCCAGCAGTTTCATTGGGCGTTTGCTTGCTTAGCAAGCGATCGATAAAAGTCGTAACGTTGCGGCGCTACCCCGCCGTCTGCAAGTGCGGAGCGAATCGCGCAGCCGGGCTCTTCCATGTGGCGGCAATCGAGAAACCGGCATTGACCGAGCAGCGGCTTGAATTCGGGAAACGTGGCCGCGATCTCGGCCAGGCTCAGGTGCGCCAGACCGAACTCCTGAAAGCCGGGTGTGTCGATCAGTGCGCTGTCCTCGCCAAATGGAAACCAGCGCGATGCTGTCGTCGTTTGCTTGCCAACGTTCAAGCGCTGTGAATACTCTTGCGTGCGGGCCTGTGCATCGGGCACGAGCAGGTTCAGCAAGGTCGACTTGCCCATCCCCGACTGGCCCACGAGCAGGCTTTTGCGGCCATTTAACTCGCGCAGCAACAACGCACGCGATTGTTGCGTGTCGGTCTTGGCGGACAACGCCAGCGTGCGCCATCCCAGTTGCGAAATCTGGCTTATGAACAAGGCCGCATCGTCGGCATCGGCCAGATCGGTCTTGTTGCGCAGGACCAGCGCTTCGATGCCGGCGGCTTCTGCAGCGACCAGCGCTTTCCAGATGAACCAGCGGTTAAACGCCGGCCGCGCCGCGAACACGACGATCACCTGATCGATGTTGGCGGCCATCTCTTTGGTGCGATACGAATCGGCGCGAAACAGCAGCGTCGTGCGCGGCTCGACCGATTCGATTCTCGCCTGGTCCGCCGACGTGACGCTGGCGCACACGCAGTCGCCGACGACCACGTCGCCGCGCTTGCCGCGCCGCGTTGCCTGCCAGACACGGTCGGCGTCTTCGATCAACAATTGCCAGCCGTAGGTGGCAACCACTCGCGCGCGCAACTGCACAGTGCTCGCGCCGCGAGTCGAGGGCGTCACGCGGTGCCGGACCCGGACGAATAAATCGCGTCGGCCTTGGCGGCGCAGATGAAGTCGTTGTCCGAGATCCCGTTGACCGAGTGCGTGTTGTAGCGGACTTCGCAGCGGTTGTAGCCAACATGCAAGTCCGGATGATGGTCTTCGCGATGCACCATGAACGCCAGCGCGTTCACGAACGCAATCGTCTCGTAGTAGTTTTTGAAGCGGTAGGTCTTTGCAAGCGCGCCGGCGTTTCGAGTCCATTGCGGCAGCACCGTTAGCTGGGCGAGGACCTCGGCTTCGCTCAGCGCTGCGCCTTTGATCTCACGACAGCGCGACGCCAGCAATTCCTCGACTGTCTTCATCGCGTCGGCTAAGTGGCTGCCTGCAACAGCCGCTCGATTCGAATCGACGCCGGCGGATGGCTGTCGTAGAACGCGGAGTGCAGCGGATCCGGAGTCAGCGTCGATGCATTGTCCTGATACAGCTTGACCAGCGCATTGACTAGATCGTGGGCCGAAGCGTTGCGCGCGGCGAATCGATCTGCCTCGAACTCGTGCTTGCGCGACATCACGCTGGCTAGCGGGGCGAAGACGAAGGTGAACACCGGCAACACCAACATGAAGAGCACCAGTGCGACGCCCTGATTGGCGCCCGGTGCAGCGCCGTTGCTTGGACTGACGCCAAGGCCGCTGAAAAACCACGGCTGCGTGATCAGCCACCCGAGCAGGGCGAGCACACCGAGGCTGGCGACAAATGAAAACGCGAGCCGCTTTGCAATGTGCTTCAACTTGAAATGCCCGAGCTCGTGCGCCAGCACGGCCTCGATCTCGGTCGGCAGCAAGCGCTCGATCAATGTGTCGAAAAACACAATGCGCTTGGCGCGTCCCAGGCCGGTGAAGTATGCGTTGCCGTGCGCCGAGCGGCGCGATCCGTCCATCACGAACACGCCTTTGCTGGCAAATCCGGTCCGGCTGAGCAGCGCGCCGATGCGCTCGGCCAGGGCAGAATCCTTCAGCGGCTCGAACTTGTTGAAGATCGGGGCGATCAGGGTCGGGTACAGCACCAGTATCAGCGCGTTGAATGCGACCCACAGCAGCCACGCATAGAACCACCAGAGATCGCCGGCTCGCTGCATCAACCAGACGATGGCCGCGATCAGCGGCAATCCGAGCGCGGCCGACACCAAAAGCGACTTGGCGAGATCCGCCAGCCATAAACGAGGAGTC
>JBGSWX010000468.1:0-1504 GCA_041751695.1 Burkholderiaceae bacterium
CCGTCAGCCAGGCGCGCACGCCCCGGGATGTGCCGGGGCGCGCGGGTCGCAGTCGCGTATGCACAGGGGTCGTCATCTCCTCATCTCCATGCTTGATCTCCACGCTTCTATCTCCTGAAACGCATCGTGACCCGGCGCGCGCCGTCTGTGTGTGTCGATTGATTTCCTATATGTCATTGTTGACACGTTCGGCGCGCGGCCGCGCGTCAAACATGTAACGTTGCTGCATGACTCCGCGCGCCAACGCTGCCGTATCCGTGCTGTTGATCGACGACGACGTCGAGCTGCTGCGTCTGCTTGCGCAACTCTTCACGCGTGAAGGCATCGCACTGCGCAGCGCCACCACCGGTGCCGCGGGGCTCGACGGCTTGAGCCCGGTGCCGTCGCTCGTGCTGCTCGACCTGATGCTGCCTGACATGCACGGCAAGGAAGTGTTCCGCCGCCTGCGCGAGCGCATGCCGGAGCTGCCGGTGATCATGCTGACGGCCAAGGGCGATCCGGTCGACCGCGTGATCGGCCTCGAGCTTGGCGCCGACGACTATGTGCCCAAACCCTTTGACCCGCGCGAATTGATCGCGCGCGTGCGCACGGTGCTGCGCCGGTCGCGTACGGGAATCGATGCCGCGGCGACGAATGCGGCGACACCGGCGCTGTTGAAATTCGGCAAACTCACGCTCGACACCAGCGCGCGCACGTTGACGGCAGATTCCGCTGAGTGGTCGGGTCCGGTGCCGCTGACCAGCATCGAGTTTCGACTGCTGCTCGAGCTCGTCAGGCATCCGGGGGTTGCGCTCTCGCGTGAATCGCTGACGCGCGCCGCGCAGGTCGGCAACTACCGGCCGCTCGACCGCGCCGTCGATGTACAGATTGCGCGGCTGCGGCGCAAGCTGAGGCAAGCCGATGCGGACGCGCAGTGGATCGTCACCGCGCGCGGAGAAGGCTACGTGTGGGCGCCGCCAATCGGAACCAAGCGCGGGAGCGCAGAGAAGTGAAGCTGCTGCCGTTGCCAATGTTCGGCCGCATCTTCATCGCGCTGCTGGTGATGACCATCAGCGCGCTGGTGTTGATTGCGGCAACCTTCGGCAACTATCAGGACCGCGTGATCGCGATGACGCTCGCGCCGATGTGGGCCGCTGCGATCAGAACGGAGCAGGAGCAACCCGGGCCGCCGCGGCGAGAGCTCGATCTGCGCATGCGCGCCAGCGTGTTCGGTGGGCCGCCGCCCGCGCAGGCGTACTCGATCGCGTCTGACGGCCGCACGAAGGCATTGACCGACGCCCTGGGCCAATCCGGCATCAACGTCATCGACACCAGGCTCGACGACACGTCGGAGCTGCCTGTGACGTGGCTGCAGGTGCAGCCGCCGGAAGGACAGGCGCGCTGGGTCGGCCTGGCCGGAGGCGTGCAGCCCTCGTCGTTTCGCATACGCGCGTGGAGCGTGCTCGGTGTGCTGATTCTGGTGATCACCATCGCCGCGTGGTTTACCAGCCGCTGGGTCGCGCGG
>JBGSWX010000469.1:0-2364 GCA_041751695.1 Burkholderiaceae bacterium
ACCTTGGCGCTGTTGTTGTGCTGAAACGAAGCGGACGGAAACTAAAGTCTCAGGTTTCGGAAACGCAGGCTGCCGGCACCGCAAGTGCGCGGTGAGCAGTACTGCAACGTGCATTTGCAAGACGACGCGCAGTCACCCACCTGCCGGCGCCAGCGGGGCGCGGCTCGGAATGTTCAACGTGGGGGGCGGGTCGCATAAGGCACTGTTCCGGAGTTCTGATCTCTTATTCTGTCCGAACAAATCGTTTCAGCGGAACCGGCTCATCGCCGGCTCGGGTGCAGCCGCCGCGATCATCCATATGACAAATCGCACGACTGCGAATTCAAGAGGTGATCGTCACCTCCACATGCCCTTGGACGCTAAGCGTCCTGGGCGCCTGTGCGGAGATGAGCGTGGCTACAATCTCCGCGATGCGGGAAGCGATTTTTTCAACGTCCCGACCCGCGAGTATAGGCAAGATGGGCACTGCGCGTAAAACCGGAAAAGTGGGGGTGGTGGCAGACGGCACTTTGGGGCCGGAAGCGGTCACCGCCGACCGTGCTTCGTATCGGACCATCGGCCCCGAAGCCGAAGGGCAGCGGCTCGACAACTACCTGATCCGCATCGCCAAGGGAGTGCCCAAGAGCCACGTCTATCGCATCGTGCGCCAGGGCGAGGTGCGGGTGAACAAGGGCCGGGTGGCGGCCGATTATCGGTTGGCGGCCGGCGACCAGGTGCGGATTCCGCCGATGCGGCTGGCCGAGCGTGCGCCGACTCCACTGGCTGCCGTGCCGGCGGCCGTGATGCCCCCGATCCTGTTCGAGGACGAACATCTGCTGGTGGTCGACAAGCCCTCGGGATTGGCCGCGCATGGCGGCAGCGGAATCGCCTTCGGGCTGATCGAGCGCGTGCGCGCCGCGCGACCGAATCAACCGTTCCTGGAGCTGGTGCACCGTCTTGACCGCGAGACCTCTGGCATCCTGCTGCTGGCCAAGTCGCGCCGTGCACTGCTCGAGTTGCACGAGGACCTGCGCGAAGGCCGCGTTGAAAAGCGCTACTCGGTGCTGGTGAGCGGCGACTGGGTCAATGACCGGCAGCATGTTCGATTGCCGTTGACGAAGTATGTCAATCGTCATGGCGAGCGCAGAGTCAGCGTCGATGTTGAAGGCATGGAATCACATACGGTGTTCACCCTGCGCAAGCGCTACAAGGCGTTCTCACTGCTCGAGGCGGACCTGAAAACCGGCCGCACGCACCAGATTCGCGTGCACTTGTCGCATCTGGGCTTTCCGATCGTCGGCGACGACAAGTACGGCGACTTCGAACTGAACAAGCGCATCGCGCGCGGCGCTGATACGCCACGCCTGGCGCGCATGTTCCTGCACGCGGGCGGCACCGCATTCAAGCATCCGGTGACGAGCCGGCCCATGGTGCTCGAAGCGCCGCTGCCGGCCGAATGTGCGGAATTTCTGAAGGGAATCGGTGCCGCGCTTTGAGTTGATCGTGTTTGACTGGGACGGCACGATCGTCGATTCGACCGCGATGATTGCGGACTGCATTCGCAGCGCCGCCTCTGACCTCGATCTCGTTGTGCCGACTCTGGAACAAGCGAGCCATGTGATCGGCCTCGGGCTGCTCGATGCGCTGTCGCACGCGGTTCCGGGACTCGCTGCCGAACGCGCCGAAGAATTCTCGGGGCGTTTCCGGCATCACTACCTGGCGGGCGAGCCCGAAATCGTGCTGTTCGAGGGGATGCGAGCCATGCTCGATGAGCTGCAAGCGAGCGGCGTCCCGTTGGCGGTGGCCACCGGCAAGACGCGGCGCGGATTGGCGCGCGCATTCGAAGCGACCGGATTGGGAAGCGTGTTCGCTTCGTCACGCTGCGCCGACGAATCGCAATCCAAACCGCATCCCGCAATGTTGCTCGAGTTGGCCGATGAGTTGAACGTACAACCGCGGCGCATGCTGATGATCGGCGACACCACGCATGACTTGCAAATGGCGGCTGCCGCGGGTGCAGCGAGCGTTGGCGTGACCTACGGCGCGCACTTGCACGCACATCTTGCCGCGCACGCGCCGTTGACGCTGCTGGGTTCAGTACTGGAGCTTCGCGCGTGGTTCAAGACAAACCTTTGATCGACCTCTGCGCATCGTCGGCGCTGCTTAACGGCGGCCATGGCGTTCGCTTCGAGGTCGATGTCGGTGGGCGCAACGTGCCGGCGTTTGCGATTCGCTTTGGCGGGCGCGCGTTTGCCTATCTGAATCGTTGTGCGCACGTCGCGATGGAGCTCGACTGGCAGCCGGGCCTGTTCTTCGACTTCGATGCGGAGTCTTTGCTGTGCTCGACACACGGCGCGTTTTATGACCCCGTCACTGGCGCATGCC
>JBGSWX010000470.1:0-2493 GCA_041751695.1 Burkholderiaceae bacterium
GCTGGCCCGCCGCCGTCATCGCGCTGATTGCACCGCTGGCTGCGGCCGGGTTGTATTGGCAAATCGGCACGCCCGCGGCGTTCTCTCCGATGATGGCCAAAGCGCCCGACGAAAGCGGCGTCACGCGCGAGCAGATCGAAACCATGGTCACGCAGGTCAAGCAGCGCCTGGAAAAGGAGCCGGGCAACACCGAAGGCTGGGCGATTCTGGCGCGCACGCAGTACGCACTGGGAAATTTTCCTGAGTCGGCTGCGGCCTACGAGAAATTGAGCGTGCTGATTCCGAACAACGCCGACGTGCTGGCCGATTACGCCGATGCATTGGCGATGGGCCAGGGACGCAGCTTCGCGGGTAAGCCGCTCGAGTTGATGCAGCTCGCGCTGAAAATCGATCCGACACAGTGGAAGGCGCTGGCGATGGCCGGCTCTGAAGCGTTCGACCGCAAGGACTATGAAGCCGCGATCGACTACTGGCAGCGCCTGCAAAGCACTGCGCCGGCGGATTCGCCGGTGGCGTCGCAGGTTCAAGGGAGCATCGACAACGCGCGGTTGCTGGCGGCAGGTGCACCCGTTACGCCGACCAAGAAAAGCGGCGACGTTGTTGCCCGCAGCGCGCCCGCAGGTCGCAGCACCAGCGGCAGCGTCAGCGGCACCGTCACGCTCAGCCCGTCGCTGCAGTCGAAAGTCCGGCCGGAGGATGCGGTGTTTGTCTTTGCCCGACCGGCCGACGGCTCACGCATGCCGGTGGCCGTTGTGCGCGCTCGAGTCAGCGAGCTGCCGTTGCGCTTCACGCTCGACGACTCGCGCGCGATGGCCCCGACGGCGAAAATTTCCGGCTACGAAGACGTTATCGTTACAGCGCGCGTGTCGCGCTCGGGAAACGCCGTCCCGGCCAGTGGAGATCTCGAAAGCGGCATCGACAAAGTCAAGGTCGGGAGCCAGGGAATTGCGGTCACCATCGACCGCACTGTTCCGTAGTGCACTGAACCACGTAGTTCCTCTGATTTCAGCGGACTAGAGCGTGGCCTCACCCGCCGTTCAAGGCTTGCTGCGATCAATCTGGTTGGCAGGCCGTCGTGTGCTGGGCCTGTCCGCGCACCTTCACACCGCCGATCGGCACGTGCTCGAGCACGTGATCCTGCCCGCGTATGCGGGCCGCAGCGATATCGCGCGCGTGCTGTTCGTGGGCTGCGCGCCTTACACGCAGCACTACGGTGAGTTCTTTTCAGGGCGCGAATACTGGACCATCGATCCGGTGCCGCGGCGGCGGCGCGACGGAGGTACGCGGCACATCGTCGATCGCTTGGAGAATCTCGGCAGTCACGCGCAACCCGCGTACTTTGATCTGATCGTGTGCAACGGTGTGCTCGGTTGGGGATTGAACACCCTCGACAGCGCAGAGGCCGCATTTGAAACATGCCATCGGCACCTGCGTGAGGGCGGCGAGCTGGTGGTCGGATGGAACGACGTGCCTCCGCGCAATCGCGTCGCACCCGATGACGTGCGCGCGTTACAACGCTTTGAGCCGCTCCTATTCGCCTCTCTCGGGACAGCGCGGCTGAGAGTCGATGCGCCGCAGAAACATGTGTTCGACTTTTATCGGAAAGGCTCCGTGACTGCTAGAGATGACTTTAACAATACGAGGTAATCCATTGTAATAATAGATCTATGCGGACAGCTTGAACGGCGCGTTGACCGCGCGTGGTGTTTGCCCGCAATCAGTTCTCTCCTCGTTGACCTCATCCAATGGCCGAGCGCTCTCTGCAAGCGGTGACGATCACCTTCGGGCTCGTCACCATTCCCGTCAAGATGTACGCGGCCACCGATCCGCGCGCCGGCATCTCGTTCACGATGCTCGATGCGAAGGGCGGCCGCGTGCGCCAGCAATATATTTCTGCCGATTCGGGGGAGGTCGTGCCACGCAACGAGATGGTGAAAGGCTACGAGTTCGAAAAGGACCGCTTCGTCACGTTCACCAAGGAAGAGTTGAAGGCACTCGAGGAAGCGTCTTCCGGTGCCGTTGAGATTACCGAGTTCGTTCCGGCAGAATCGATCGATCCGGTGTTTTATGAGAAGGCGTACTACCTCGGCCCGGACAAGGGCGGTGCCAAGCCGTATCGGCTGCTGGCCGAAGCAATGCGCGCGTCGGGGCGCTCGGCCATCGGCCGCTGGGCGGCACGCGGCAAGCAATACCTGGTCAACATCCGCGTGGTCGAAGATGGCCTCGTCCTGCAGGAGCTGTTGTATGCAGACGAAGTGCGATCGATGGCAGAGGTCGAAATCCCAGAAGCGAAAATCGGCCCCAAGGAGCTCGCCCTTGCAAACCAGCTGATCGACAGCATCACATCCAAAGCGTTTGATCCGGCCAAGTACGAAGACGACGTCAAGGAGCGCATCGAAGCGCAGATTCAAAAGAAGGTCCAGGGCGAAGAGATCACGCTGCCGGCAGGCACCGCAGCGCCGACCGGGGCGAAAGTCATCGACATCATGGATG